>DASRJF010000351.1:0-3331 GCA_035649615.1 Planctomycetota bacterium
GATCCAAGCACCTGCGTCCGTACGGATTCCGGTCGTGGGAACACCGGATCGCGACCTTCCCGGCGGTCGCGCCCGCGCTCGCGCTGGACGCTCTCTACTCCTGGGGCGACGTCGAACTCCTGCACATGGAGCGGTCGAAGCTCGACGTGGCGCGCCAGGCGTCCGACCACCTGCCGCTGGTCGCGGATTTCAAGCTGAAGAACTGATCGTCGACGTTCGATCGGGGTGAGCCGCTACTTCTTGAGCCCCTTGGACAGGGTCATCGTCCCGTCGGCCGCGACAATGAGGGCTTCGACGCCCTCCAGCTTCTCCACCAGCTTCATTCCCTTTTCCGGCCCCAGGTTCCGAGGCGTCCCGGTGGCCCTGCTAACTGATCTTCCTCTTCCGCTTCGCGGCGATCTTGGGCTCCTGCGTTTTCCCGATCCAGCGGAGCACGTCCATGGTCGTCACGACGCCCATCAGGGGCCCCTGGCCCTCTCTCACGAAGATCCGGTGAATCGAGCGCTGCTCCATCATCCGGATCGCCTCCAGGGCCGGCGCGTCGGGGTCGATGCACAGGAGCGCCGGGGTCATCAAGTCCGAAACCCGGGCGTCGTCGATCCTCTCGAACTGAAAACCGTCGTCCTCCGGGAGGGACTCCCCCGTCTTCCGGACGCGTTCCTTCGCCGGGTCGATCACCGGCAAATCCTCGAAGCGGTTCGCGAAGTGTCCCGCGAGATCCCGGAGGCTGAACACGCCGACCGGATTGCCGTGAAGGTCGAAGACGGGAGCGCCGCTGATTCCCCACCTGCGGAGAAACTCCGCGGCGTCGCGGATCCGCGCGTCAATCGTGAGCCGCCGCACGGGCCGGCTCATGAGCTGCCAGACTTGAGTTTCGCGATTCATGACACCCTCCGTTCCTGCAGGGCCGGCACCGCCACGTCGGCGCCGATCCGGTTCACGAGCACCGGGGTCTCCGCCTTCCGCACGACCTCCTCCGCGACGCTTCCGGTGATCAGCCGCGACACGCCCTGGCGTCCGTGCGTCGCCATCACGATCGCCGCGGCCGGCAGGATGCGGGCCAGGTGGTTGATCTTCGACGCGGTGTCGCCGCGGGCCCGGAACAGGGTCGTCGGCACGCCCTCCCGGGCAAAACGGTTGCCGGCGTCGATCAGATCGCGGTCCAGGAGGTCCGGACGGCCCTCGAGACTGGAAGGTCCGTCCATTTTCAGCCCGACGAAGCCGAGGTCGGGACCCCCCGGCGCACCTTCCTCCACCCGCAGCACGGCGATGCTCGCCTCGAACAGTCGGGCCAACTCCAGGGCCGGCGGCGCCGCGCTGAGCGATTCTTCGCTTCCGTCGAAGGGGACCAGGATCGTTCGCAGAGTCTGGAGATCGGTCCCGATCGCCGGTGGATTCGCGTGGGCGACGAAAACCGGAATCCGGCTTCGACGCATCACGTCCTCGGTGATGCTCCCGAGCATCCACCGGACGAAACCGGACCTCCCGTGCGTCGACATGGCGATGAGCGACGCCTGGTGCGCCTCGGCGGCGCGGAGGATCGCGTCGGCCGACCTTCCGGACTCCACGTGCGTGCGGACCTGCGCGCCTTCGCTTTCGAGCCGGGCCCGCTGTTCCCCCAGGTAGGCCGTCGCGTCGCTTTCGAGGCCCGACAGCACCGCGCCCGCGTGGTCGAATTGCACCGCGACGGGCAGGTTGACGGCTTGAAAGAGAATGACTTCGGCGTCTTTGCGCCGAAGCAGGCGCCGGAGTGGCGGGAACACCGCCTCGGCCTCGCGCGATCCGTCCAGCGGAACCAGGATTCGATCAAACATGGCGCCTCCTTGCCGTAGTTCTCTTCCTAAGCATGAGGCGTGCCATCGGCGGGAGCGACAAGAGACGAGGCGAATGCCGGAAGAGTCCGCGGAATTGCCCGCTGGGTGAGGAATTCCGCGCTTCGCGGCGCGCCTTGATCTCCAGAAAACAACCGCGGGAGGCCTTCGGGGCCCCCGGCGGTTGGAGAGAGGGAGTGACCACAGTGACGGAACTGCACCTGCCGGGTCTCTTTGTCCACCTGACTGACTGAAGTTGACAAAGCAGATCGCTTGCCACGGTGAAGCATCGACGGTTCGGCCGGGCGGCCCCGAATTTGCTTGAACTCCACCAACGCCGAAGAAAGGAACGCCCATGATCCGCAAGATCGTCGTACCCCTCGACGGCACACAGGCTTCGGAGAGCATCCTCCCTCACCTCTCCGAGCTCTTCCGGGTGGCCGACGCCGACGTGCGGTTCGTGCACGCGTACGATTGGAGCGAGCCCGGCTTCACGCGCGGCCGCGACTATCTCAAGGGGCTGGCCGGCCGCGTCGCGGACCGCTTCCCCTGCGCGCACACCGAACTCCTCCGGGGAGAGACCGCCTTTGAGATCATGAAGTACTCCGTCGTCCATCACGCGGACTTGATCGCGATGACCACCCGCAGCTGTTCCGGAATTCGGAAGATCCTTTTCGGCAGCACGACCTTGGAGCTGATGCGGCACAGCCAGGTTCCCCTCTTCATCGCCCGGCCCTCCTGTCCCTCCCGGCCCATCCGGAAGATCCTGGTTCCGCTGGACGGATCGGAGACGTCCCAGGGAATCCTCCCGATCGTGGCGGACCTGGCCGGGGGCGCCGGCGCCCAGGTGAGATTGTTGACCGCGCTTCCCGAGGCGGGCGCCGGCGAGCTCGCCGCCCGCGCGTTGAAGCGTGTGGGCGACGCCTTCGAGAAGCGGGGGATTCCCGCGGTGACTTCCGTGGTCCCCGGCGAGCCCGTGAAGGCGATTCTCGCGTCGGCCCGCGATGAAGGCGCGGATCTCATCGCCCTCGGCACGCATGGGCGAAGCGGCAGCGATCGCTTCATTTTCGGAAGCGTCGCAGAATCGGTGATTCAAGGCGCCGAGGTCCCGCTCCTCCTGCGCCGGAAGCCGCGCTCCGTCATCGTCGGCAGGAATCTCGAGGCCGGCGTGGTGGAAAATTCCGCGTCGCGGTGAGGGATACTCCGCATCCACCGCCGCGCTTCTCTCGATCCCGGTGTTGCCGCCCATTTGCGTTGGCCAAGCCATGGTTTCACGGGTAGCGCGCGCGACGTCCCGTTGGCCGTCCCCGGCCGATCCGCTGGAGAGGAAGCTTCGGCTTCGGCTCGACGGCGTCCTCGGGCGCCTGCACGGATTGACCCTGCGGCGCGATGCCGGCGAGCTCACGCTCCAGGAATCCCTGCCCTTGGAAATGTCGCTCGTGACGGAGCTCGGTCACATCCAGGACCGGCTTCGGATCATGGGATGCCACACCTACGACGGCTGCGCGGAGTGCCGCCCC
>DASRJF010000352.1:0-5723 GCA_035649615.1 Planctomycetota bacterium
CAGCCCGCCGAAGCTCCAACAGAAACCCCCCAACAGAAACGGAGCGGAGGCGGCTGCACAAAGGCTTGACCCTCGGCGTCTGGTTATATAACGTTGCGTCGATCGTGGAGCGGGCGCCCGACGGACGTCTCATTGACCGAATTGCCCATGCCCGATCCGCGGACCGTTGCCGGACCGGCTGCCGGCGCTGACCCCCCAGCCATGCCGAAAATCATCGTCCAATTCGGGGGCGAAGAATGGACCGTTGACCTCCGCGAAGGGGTCAACGTCGCCGGTCGATCCCCCCAAGCCGCAATCCCCATCCGCGACGCCAGCATGTCCCGGGAGCACTGCGAAATCGTGCTGGAGGGGACCGTCGCCACGGTCGTCGACCGGGGCAGCATGAACGGAACGCTCGTCAACGGCACCCGGATGGAGCGCAAGGTCCTGGCCCCGGGCGACAAGATCCAGATCGGCAAAGCCGCCTTGTACTTCGAGGATAAGAAGGCCGGGGCGGCGCCGGCCCCCGCATCCGCCAAGACCGCCCGCCCGGCGGAGCCGGTGGTCGGACTCGACGACTACTCGGTCTGGCGGCGGGAAAGCGGCAGCATGGGGAAGGTCGTCATCGGCCTCGTGGCGCTCGGCATCCTGGCCGTCGGCGCGGTCTTCCTCTTCAAGTCCCTCCGGCCCGGCGAGACGGTTGCCGGGGACCCGGCCAACCTGCTGGGCACCGCCGGCTGGATGGATCCGAGTCCCGACCGCGCCGTCGTGGGTTGGGCCATGAAGCCGGGACAGGCGAGCAAGATCCAGGTCGTCGAAGGGAGCGCGAAGCAGGGCAAGTCGTGCCTCCAGCTCGAAAAGAGCGGGGCGGCCAACGACCTGGTGGCGGAAGTTCTCTACGTGGAGCCCCTTGCCGCCACCTCGGCGCCCCTGGAATTCTCCGCGTGGGTCCAGTGCCCGTCGTCCGGCATCCTGCCCGCGCTGAAAGTGGCCTGGCTCGGCGGGCGGAAGGGCCCGGTCTTGTCCGAGGTCACGTCGGAGCCCGCCCCGGGGTCCGGCGATTGGACCCAGCTGTCGCAGACGTTCACGCCTCCGCCCGGCGCCACCCACGTCCAGCTCTCCCTCCTCGCGGCGGGCCGGGCGGGCCGCATCCTGTTCGACGACGTCAAGGCGCGCCACGGATCGGGGTCGGGAAGCGTGAAAAGCGCGTCCCTCGGGCGCTACTCCGTCACGGCCACGCCCGCCGGAGTGCTGAGCGTCGCCCAGGACCAGCGTCGCATCCTGAACAACGTCCAGGTCTTCCTGGCGAGCGACAAGGAAGGGATGATTCCGCAACTCGTGGCCATGGCCGGCCGGGTGGAGACGGATGACGCGGCCAAGAAGCTCACGGCCGCGGGCAAGGTCCCCAGTCCGATCGACCTCCGGCCGGTCGAGTTCGAGATCGAGGCCCTCGGAGGCAAGGACAATCTCCTGCTCGGATACCACGTGCGGGGCGACGCCCTGAAGCAGCTGGACCGGCTGGGGATCTCCCTGCTCCTGCCGGGAGCCGTCCTCAAGGGCGACTACAGCAATCCCGTCGCCCGCGTCTGGTTCCAGAGCGGCGGCGGGACGGATTCCATCCTCGAAATCTCCGCGGGCGTGATGCGCGTGACGGCGGACTGGGTGCCCGAGGCCCGCCGCGTGCTCCTCGCCGTCCAGATTCCCAAGGGCGCCACCGAGATGACGTTCAGCTTCCTCCTGAAGTCGGGCGCGGGCGGGCCGGTCGATCCGAAGGCCGCCGCGGAAAAGGCGATCGCCGAGGGCCGGATGTCGGACGCGATGGAGCTGTACCGGGACCTCTTCACGGCCACGCGCGAGGAGAAGGTGCAGAACGAACTCCTGGGCCGGCTGAGGGCGCTCGAGGAGACGGAGGCGGAGGACTGGCAGTCCGTGCAGGCCCAGCGGTTCATGGCGGAGCTCGTGGGGCTCAAGCCGCTCTACGAAGTCGCGCTCCACGCGCTCGACCAGTACGAGAAGCGCTGGCCGAGGGGGAAGCGCCTGGAAACGGCCAAGGCGGAGCGGGCCAAGCTCGCGACGGGACAGGCGTCGGCGGCGGAGGATCGCGAAACCCTGCGCGCCCACCGGCTGCTGGATCGGGCGGAAGAACACCGCAAGGAAGGCCGCAAGATGCTCGCGCGCGAGCTGTGCGAAACGGTGCGGAAGCACTATCCCGACACGAGCGCGGCGCCGAGGGCGGCGGAGCTCCTGAAAACCCTGGGAACGGAATAGGTTTATGGGATTCGGAGTCGACCTCGGAGCGACCTCCCTCAAGGTGGTCCGCGTCCAGCGGACGCTGCGCGGATTCCGCCTCGTCGGAGCGGGACGCACCCACGTGCCTCCCGGGGAAGGACGGAAGGAGGAGGCGTCGCAGGCCCTCCGGGAAATGCTGACGCGGACCAACCCGGGCATCGGCGTCGTCGGACTCGGCGGGCGCGACGTCAACCTGCAGGTCGTCCAGCAATCGGCGATGGCGCCGGCCAACTACCGGGCCATGATGGGCTACGAACTGGAGCAGCGGCGCGGAGCCGAGGGAGAGCTGTACGGCGACTACGCGACGCTCCGCGAGCCCGATCCCTACAATCCGGGCTACCTGGCGATGGTGGGGATCGCCAAGAAGGAATACGTCGACGAGCGCACCGGCATCGTCTCGGGCGTCGGCATCGACGTGCGCGACGCGGTCCCGACGCCGTTCGCGCTCTTCGCCGCCTACCGCAACGCGTACGGGGTCGAGAACGGCGTGGTGATGCTGCTCGACATCGGCGCCGAGAACACCGATCTCGCCCTCGTGCGCGGCGGCCGCCTCATCTTCTGCCGGAACGTCGGCACCGGCGCGGGCGTGATCGACCAGGGCATCGCGCGGCTGGGCGGGCTGTCGGCCGAGGAGGCGGAGTCCCGCAAGATCCGATTCGCCAACCTGGGGCCGTCCGCGGACGGGGCCGATCCCCGCGAGGACGAGATCCGGCCCGCGGTCCGCTCGGGGGCGAGCCAGATCGCCGGGACGATCCAGTCGAGCCTCGGGTTCGCCCGCGGCCAGGTCGGGGAGAAGGACCTGTCCGTCGACAAGATCTACCTGTCCGGCGGCGGGGCGCGGCTCCGGGGCCTCTCCGGCTATCTCCAGAGCACTCTCAAGATCCCCGTCGAGATCCTCGACCCCTTCAAGGGCGTCGACCTGGGCAAGTTCGCCTCCGAGCCGGAGCTCGCGGCCCGGCCTTCCGACCTCGCGGCGGCGCTCGGCCTCGCGCAGATCTCCGCCGATGCGAAGTCCGCGGGCTCCTCGCTCTCGATCCTCCCGGACTCCATCAAGGCCCGCCGGAACTTCTTCCAGGGACCGGCGTTCCTCGTCGCCGCGGGCGTCCTGATGGCGGTGGGGCTGATCGCGGTCACGAGCGTCGCCGTGATGAAGCGCGGGAAGGCGGCCAGCGCGCTCCGCGAATTCCAGGACGGGAACAAGGAAGTCAACCATCGCATCCAGAAGCTCAACGAGTCCGAGACCGAGCTTCGCACGCTGATCGCCAAGTGGCGCACGCTCGAGTCGTACGTGACGCCCGGGCGGGGGCTCCTCGACGCGGTCCGGAAGATGCGCAAGTCCGTGCCCGAGGGCGTGCACATCCGGTCGGTGAAGCTGATCAACCTGCAGGACGAGCGGGGCCACATGCTGCCGCCGGAGCGGATCGTCTTCTCATCGGCCGGCCGGGGCATCCTCGAGGGGGTGATCGCGGCGCACAAGTCCGGCGAGGAGCCGCTCATCCGGATCATCGACAAGGGCCGCCGCGGCGACCCCGAGAAGTTCACGCCCGAATCCATGGAGGGGATGGTGAAGATCTCCGCCCCGTGGCTGGGCGTCCAGATCGAGGGCGAGATCGACGATCGCATCAAGGGGACGCCGCAAGTGGTGCTCGACGATTTGATGCAGCAGCTCGCGGATCCGTCGCGCGGCGTGACGTCCGAGCTGCTCCAGGAAGGGGCGGCGAGCCGGCCCGGGTGGCAATTGTTCAAGATCATCCTTCAGTTCGAGTGAACCATGGCGATGAATTACGCGTGGCAGGAGCGGAAGAAGTTCGCGATCCCCGTCGGGGTGGGGGTGGCGGTCCTACTGATCTGGTATCTCTTCCCCCTCTCCACGATCAACCGGAATGCCGACAACGACGTGAAGAACAAGAAGACGGCCGAACTGCAGCTGCGGTCCCTGATGCAGGCGGGCGTGCCAACCGACGAGAGCGTCGGCCGCGCCGAGCGAGACCGGGCGACCTTCCAGAAGGACTTGAAGGACATCCGGGAAAAGCTCGCGTTCCGGGTCGAGGAAGGATTCCGGGCCAAGGAAGGCCAGAGCACCGCCACGAAGTTCGGGGCCAAGCGCCAGGAGGTCTTCCGGCAGATCGACGACCTTCGCACCAAGAAGGCCCTGGAACCGATCGACAGCAAGCTGGGATTCCCCCAGACCTTTGCGAGCGAGCCGGACCCGGTGCTCGCGGAGTGGCTCGTGCGGCTGGCGGTCGTCCAGCGCGTCTGCCTCCTGTCGCTGGACTGCGACGTCCTCAGCCTCAAGCTCATCGAGGTCGTGGCGCCGGACGAGCCGGCGGCCACGGCCGCGGACCGGTTCTTGAACGTGCTGACCGTCAAGTTCAAGGTCACGGGATCGGCCGCCACGATTCTCAAGCTCGTCCACGGGTTGCAGGTGGAAGGCCCCCAGTACCTGGCCCTGGAGGCGTGCTCGGTCACGTCGGCCGACTCCACGCGGAACCTGCTGGGTTGCGAACTCACGGTCGGGGCCCTGGTGGTCCGGCCCGAGGGGACTCTCGTGACGGAGGCGAAGCCCTGACGTGGGATTCCTGAAACGCTTCAACCGGGAACAGCTGACGCTGGGAGCCGCGGGGCTCATCGGCGTCCTGCTGTTCGGCTGGCAGCTGACCCGCAGCTCGGGCGACGGCGGCGGCGGTGAGCTGCCCCGGAACGACCGCGTCTACAGCATCGGTTCCCAGTCGCAGATCGAGTTCGTCCACGCCAAGGTGACGCCCTATACCGAGGGGCGCGATATCTGGGAGCCTCCCGCGGCCGGCCGCCTTCCGATTCCCGAGATCCGGCCGCCCGAGCCCAGGCTCGGCCAGATGACGCTCCCGCCGCTCGGACCGCGCCCCGACGACGCGGAATTCAACAAGGTGTCGCTGCCCGGGAAGTTCCGGTGGATCGGCTCCGCGGTCCAGGCCTCGCCTCCCGCCGGCTTCCCGGCCGAGGCGGAAATCGCCGCGCTCAAATCGCTGGCGGAAGTCGATTCGGGCGGCGTCGTCGACAAGCGCAAGCAGTTGATGCGGCCTCCCAAGGGGGACTCGCTCATCCACATGGTCGACGGGAAGGATATCGAGGGCCGCATCATCCTCGATTCCCACCAGACGCCGGACGGTTCGATCTCCATCCAGCTGCAGGCGGGGAGCGGGACGACGACGAAAACGGTCCGGCTGGAGGAGATCAAGGGCGGAGACGAGGGGATTGAACGGGGATGGGAGTACGGCTCGGAGTACAAGCGCCGGGCGGGCAAGCTCAAGCCCGACGACGTCGAGGGGCACCGGAAGCTCGCCGCCTGGTGCCGCGACAAGGCGGGGATGCTTCCCGAAGCGCGGACCGAGCTGAAGGCCGCGGTGGAAGCGCTGGGAAAGAAGGGCGACACGGGTCCGGCCATGTGGGCGCTCGTCCGCGAACTCAAGGTCGTT
>DASRJF010000353.1:0-33217 GCA_035649615.1 Planctomycetota bacterium
CTTGAGCACGGCCTCGATGTTCTTCAAGGCGCGCTCGGTCTGTTCGACGATGCCGCCCGCGACCATCTGGCCGGTCGCGGGATCGAGGGCGACCTGGCCCGAGAGGAAGACGAGCGATCCCGAGTCGATGCCCTGCGAGTACGGGCCGATCGCCTTGGGCGCGCCTTCGGTCGAGACCACTTTTCTCGTCATCGCGCACCCTCCCGCGAGCAGGAACACCAGGCCCAAGGCGGCCACCCGTCGCATGGCGCGGATTCTATCCCGTTCGGGGGCCGATTGTGGATGGTGGATAGTGGATGGCTCCATGAAGGAAATGGACGCCGTGAACGTCCTGAATTCCAGGAGGATCGCATGAGACTTGCCTGGAGCGTTCTTCTGCTGCTCGCGGCCGCCTGCGCCGGGCCGACGGTTTACCAAAGTGAAATCCAGATCAGTCCCCGTCCTTCCCCACGGGGAGCTTTCCACGTCGAAGATTACAGCGGCGAGCCGGAGACCCGGCGGTACCGCATCAAGCCCGAAGAGCTGATGGATTCGGATGCAACCGCCAAATACGACGTCCGCCCGTCCGACGGCGCGCGCCACCCTGGGAACCTGGCTCCGGGGATGCTGGCGGAAGCCGTGGGCGTCATCCGGACGATGATGCCGCCCGGGGCGTGGGATCACGACGCGCGCCTCGCCTTGTATGTGGAGAGGGACGAGATCGTCGCGCGGCACGCGCCGGCGGTGCTCGCCCAAGTAGAGCGCCTGTTGGAAACTCTGAAGGCTCACCGGAACACGCGGGTGACCCTCCGGGTCCAGTTCTTGACGATTCCCATCGAAGAGATGGGGGTCATTCGCCACCTGCCCGCGACCTGGGAAGGCCTGGGCGGCGTGATCGACCGGCGGGAAATCGAGACCCTGATGAAGACGTGCATCCCCCAGCGGATGAGCCTGACCATGATGCCCCGGCTGACCCTCTTTCACGGCCAGGCCGGGGTCGTGACGATGGCCAGCCGCTTCCCCTACCTCAAGGGCGCCGAACCGAAAGCGACGGACTATTCCGCGGTCATCGACGAAGTGTCCACCGGATTGAAGCTGTCCACGCGCGTGGTCGCCGATGGCCCGCAGTCGGACCGGTTCCTCGTCCACGCGGCCGTGGAAGTGCAGGACCTGGCGTCGTTCACGAGCCTCAGGCTGGGGGACCACGTCGTGCAGGTTCCGGCCGTCCTCACCCATCGGTCGGCGGGGCCGTTCGTCCTGGGTCCGGACCAGGTGGCCGTGCTGCTCGGGCCGCCGGCGAGGGCCTTGAACGGCATCCACGGGTCCCTGGGTTCGACGGCGTCCGAACCGAAGCGGATGACGCTCTACCTCCTGGCCGTCGATCGCGCCGAATGAGGGTGCTATCGTTTAGATATCAATCTGTAATCATTCCGATATACCCCCGGCGCGGCGCCGGGGTCCTTGTCCGCGCGCGCCGGATCGATTAGTCTGAATCCCCACACATGCCCGATCTCTCGTGCGACGTCGCCATCATCGGCGGCGGGATCATCGGGACCGCCCTCGCGTGGAACCTCGCCAAGGCGGGCTGCACGGACGTCGCCGTCGTCGAGCGGGAGATCAACCCCGGCCTCGGGTCCACCGCCAAGGCCGCCGGCGGCATCCGCGCCCAGTTCGGCAGCGACATCAACGTCCGCCTCTCCAAGCTCTCGATCGAGCTCTTCGAGACGTTCCACCGGGACGTCGGCGTCCAGGTCGACTTCGTCCAGGCCGGATACCTCTGGATCGCCGACCGCCCCGCCGACATGGAGATCTTCAAGCGAAACGTCGACCTCCAGCGGAGCCGCGGGCTCGACGTCCGCCTCCTCGACCGCGACGGGGTGAAGGCGAAGGCGCCGTACGTCCGGCTCGACGACGTCGCCGGCGGCACGTTCCACCAGCGCGACGGCTACGCGCCCCCGGCCGACTACGTCATGGGTTACCACAAGGCCTCGAAGGATCTCGGGGTGAAGTACCTGCTCCAGACGGAAGTGACCGGCGTCCTGACCTCGAACGGCGCCGCCACGGGCCTGCGGACATCCCAGGGCGAGATCCGGGCGAACCGCGTCGTCTGCGCCGCGGGCGCCTTCTCGGGCCAGGTCGGGAAGATGATCGGCGTCGAGATTCCCGTCCAGCCCGTCCGCCGCCAGTGCTTCGTCACGGAGAAGATCGCCGACCTCCCCCACCCCATCCCGATGACGATCGACTACACGACCGGCGTGTACTGCCACTCCGAGAGCGGCGGCGTCCTCGTCGGGATGGCCGACAAGGCGGAGCCCGCCAGCTTCAACCAGAACGTCGACTACCCGTTCATCGAGAAGATGGCCGAGTGCGCGATGCACCGCATCCCGCGCCTGGAGACCGCCGCCATCAAGACGCAATGGGCCGGCCTGTACGAGGTGACGCCCGACCATCACCCGATCCTCGGCGCGCTGCCGGGGGTGAAGAACTTCTACGTCGCCACGGGGTTCAGCGGCCACGGCGTCATGCACGCGCCCGCGACGGGCAAGGTCATGGCGGAACTCCTGACGACCGGCCAGACCTCGATCGATATCCGTCCCCTGCGGTACGAGAGATTCAGGGAAGGGGACTTGATCAAGGAATCGCATGTCATTTGAAGAGGGAATCTGGAATCTGGAAGTTGGAATGAGGAATGGAATCTGGAATCTGGAATCTGGAATGAGCCCTAAATGAACTTGGTTTTCATGGGGACGTCGGAGTTCGCGGTCCCCGCGCTCGAGAAGCTGACGACGTCGCCCCACCGCGTCATGGCGGTCGTGACGCAGCCCGACCGGCCGCAGGGACGCGGACTCGAGATGCGCTCGCCCCCGGTCAAAGTGGCCGCCGTCGCGAAGGGCCTCCACCTCTTCCAGCCGGAGAACGTCAACGACTACGAGTTCCTCCGGGAGCTTCGCGCGCTGTCGCCCGACGTCATCGTCGTCGTCGCGTACGGCCAGAAGCTCTCGAACGACATCCTCTCGCTTCCCCGCTGGTGCTGCGCGAACATCCACCCGTCGCTCCTGCCCCGGTTCCGGGGGCCCGAGCCGGTGGCGCGGGCGATCCTGCGCGGCGAGACCGTCGGCGGCGTGTGCGTCGTCAAGGTCGTCGAGAAGATGGACGCGGGGCCCGTCCTCGGGGTGACGCGGGTGTCGATCCCGCCGGACGCGACGACGTCCGAGTTCGAGGCGCAGCTGGCGCCCATCGGGGCGGACCTCCTGCTCGAGGTGCTCGGCGCCATCGCGTCCGAGACCGTGATCGAGCTTCCGCAGAACGAGCGCGACGCGAGCTACGCGCCGAAGTTCGAGAAGAACGACGGCCGGATCGACTGGCGCAAGCCGGCGCCGCGCGTGAAGGACTTCGTGCGCGCGCTGCAACCCTTCCCGGTCGCGTTCACGTTCCACAACCGGGCGCGCCTCGCCGTGTGGAAGGTGGAGGCCGTGCGCGGCCCGCGGACGAACGCGCGGCCGGGCGTCATCACGACGGTCGAGAAGGACCGGGTGCGCGTGGCGTGCGGCGAGGGCGAGGTGGCGCTCCTCGAGGTCCAGCCGGAGAACAAGAAGAGGATGTCGGCCGCGGAGTGGATCAACGGGTTCCAGCCCAAGGGGGGGGAGGCGCTGGGATGAGCGTTCACGCCGAGGGGAAGTACCGGGCCGCCAAGGAGCGGCTGTCGGGCGCGCCGGACGACCTGGGGGCGCTGAGGGAATTCTCGGAGGCGGCGCGGGCGTTCGGCAAGCGTCCCGAGGCGCTGGAGGCCCTGAAGGCGGCCTACGCGAAGCGGCCGACGCCGGAACTCTACGCCGAGCTCCGGATGGTCTGCACGTTCCCCGAGTTCCAGGCGATCGCCAAGCCTCCCGAATCGGGCGCGGCGCCCCCGAAACAGGCGGGGTCGGGCGCGGAGATCCTCCCGCGCAAGCCGTTTCCGCTCCTTCTCGACCAGGTCCTCTTCTATCCGGTGCAGGACGGGCAGTCGATCTTCATCCTGGTCGTGAGCGCCCTCCTGATGAGTTTCGGCCACCTCCTGGGCTTCGCGATGGGAGGCATCGCCATCTCGGCGACGGTGATCTGCTTCGGTCTTGTCTACGGCTATCTTTGGACCGTGATGACCGCCTCGGGCATGGGCGAGAAGCACACCCGCGGCTGGCCCGACCTGAGCAGTCCCGAGGAATTCGGCTCGGCCATCGGCCAGTACTTCATGGTGTCCCTCCTCTGCTTCGGGCCCTCGCTCTTCCTCATCGCCTGGCCCCTGCTCAACGGCGAGACCCCGGGCGTGGAGCGCGTCGTGGCCGGACTGGGCCTGGCGGTCCTCGGCCTCCTCTACTACCCCATGGCGCTCATGCTGACCGGCTTCACCCACAACGTCGGGGAGACGCTCAACTTCCCGGCCGCGATCCGGAGCATCGCCAAGATTCCGCTGGACTACGTCATCTGCCTCGGCTTTTTCATCGTTTCGTTCGTGGCGGTGTGCGTCATCGAGTGGGTCATCCTGTCGATGTCGGCCAAGGTGCCGATTCCCGTGCTCCTGGTCCTGATGATTTTCCTGCGGGCGATCAACGTCTACATGTTGATCGTGCAGATGCGCACGGTCGGCCTTCTCTACTACTCGCGCGAGAAGGATCTCGGCTGGTTCCAATAGTCGCGGCGCCGGACTCCCTGCCGGCACGATTCAAGAATGTGGCGGGAAACTAGTTAATAGCTTACATTGGGAATGTGGGGGCGGAATCTTGACAGCGCAGGTCTTCATTATTCCACCGAAACCGAAGGCGGTAGGGTGGTGTTCCAACCTGTATCCCGCCCTCCCCCGCGACCGGTGCGCGTTCGCGCGGGGCGGATAGATTCCTCGGCGCCCGTGGGTGGAACTGGACGTCGCCATGATGCAACAGGAAAAGTCGGGGGGAGGAACCGTCGACGCCCCTCGAACCCCGCCCCGCGGGGCGATGCGAGCCCTCCTGTTCGCCCTGGCCCTGACGTTCGCCGCCCTGGGGGCGATCGCGGTGATTTGCGCCCAGACCGGAATCCATTTTTCGCACCTTACCCGGGACACCCGGGAAGCCTTCGTGATCCCCTTCTACCACGGGGCGGTCTCCGATCTCGGCATCCTGGTGTGGTCCTCCACGGCCGCCGTCTGCTTCTTCGCCGCGACCTTCCCCGCGCCGGATCCGAAGGCGCGCGCGCGCGGCCGGTTCCTTCTCGTCTCGGGCCTCATGACGGCCTGGCTCGCCTTGGACGACTTGCTGACGCTCCACGAGGTCGTGATTCCGAGCGCTCTCCACATCCGGCAGCGATATGTCCTGGCGGCCTACGCGGCGGGAATGCTCTTCTACCTGTTCCACTTTCGAAAGCTGATCCTGCAGATGGACGGCGTCATCCTGGTCGCGTCGCTGTTCTTCCTCGGGATCTCCGTTCTTTCGGATGCGGTCCAGGCGCGGGATCCCCTGCCCTCGCACCATTACGTGGAAGACGGCTCGAAGCTGGTGGGCCTGGTCGCCTGGAGTCTTTACTTCTTCCGCGTGTCCCGGATCCAGGTCTCCGCGCGACCGGCGCTTTGCGGCGGGGCATGAAGATTCACAAAAGAGTTGACGCGGGATAGGTTCCGGCCCTTCTATTCCTCGTTTGGCGGGCTGTATCATGAGGGTTGCACTCGGCATGAGTCGACTTCGCCGACTGGCGGACCTGATGGCGAAGGAGGTTTCCTTCCCCATCGCCGCGGACCGGGATATCGTGACGCTCCGCCAGCACGTTCGGGAGCTCGCGGTCCGCCTGGGCTTCTCCTCGCCCGACCAGATCTCCGTCGTCACCGCCGTGTCGGAACTGGCCCACAACATCCTGGACCAGGCCAGCAAGGGGGAGATGCTCCTGTGCGCCGTGAAATCCAAGGACGGCCGCAAGCTGGGCCTCCAGGCCGTGGCGCGGGACAAGGGTTCCGGAGTCCACGACCCCAAGACGTTGAGCGTGCATGGGCCCGGGCCCCAGGGAAGCCCCGATTACCGCCTCCCCACGGCCCGCCGCGTGGTCGATGAATTCGAGATCGTCGGCGTCCCCGGGGAAGGCACCACCGTCACCATCCGGAAGTGGCCGCGGTAGCCGGGCTCAGGGGGAAAGTCGCCGCGGCTTCGAGCGCCGGCGGCCCAGGACGAGGAAGAGGGGGATCACCTCGATACCCAGCAATCCGCATCCGGAAGAACTCTCTTCGGAATCGTCGCGGCCGGGGAAGTTGACGGCTCTCACGGCGTTGACCCAGACCTCGGGCGCGCCTCCCTGGCTCTCGGGCCTCAAGAACGTCATGCCCTCCGTGTAGAACCACGCATACCGGTCGGCGTTGTCGAGCGCGTATCGAAGGGTCGAGGTCATGATATGGGGATTCATGTCGATGCCGCCGAAGGGAAGGTCGTAGACGCCGAAGCCGACCTTGATCGTGGATGACCACGTCACGCGATCCGCCGCCGGCAGGAAGCTGCAATCCACGGTGTCCGACGCGAAGTCGTTCTTCCTCCAGAGGGCATTGCCGGTGAAATCGCTCGCGGTGCGGAGCCCGTAGAACTCCCCGCCGTCCACGATGGTCGCCGAGGCGCCCCGCCCTTGATAGAACCCCGAGAAGAAAGGACCCATGAGGGCGTTCTGGGGTATCGCCTCGGGGAAACAAAGCTGCCAGGGGGCGTCGGGCTCCGAAACGTAGGGTCCGTGCAGCGAGAGCATCACGATCCCTGGAAACTCCGCGACCATCGCCTCCATCACCTGCTTCCCCCGCAGCCGCGCTTGCGCCTCGTACTCGTCCAACGGCGTGGCGGGGTAGGCCACGGCGCCCGGGTACTCCGCCCAGTGGGTGAAGAACGAGTACTGTTCATTGTCGAGGAAGATCCCTTTCAGGCCCGCGTGCTTCAGGGCGCGCGCCAGGTTGGCGAAATTCCCGATGGGGATCGTCCAGTCGTCGAAGAAGTCCGGCGGGGAATTCCCGACCACGTACGCGAAGTTGTCGCGGAGGCGGCTGAACGGCAGGTTCTTGATGGGGTTGAGCGCCGTCGAGATCTCCGCGTAGGAGATGGCCACCTTGGACATCACGCCTTGGCTCGCGTTGATGGTGAGGGACGGGTTGCGGACGTACACCACCAAGCCGTTGAAGGGCAGCGTCTCCAGGAAGCTGAAGTTCTCCGCGATGTACGAGGGCGTCGGAATCGTATTGCCGTACCAGCCGGCATAGATCAACGACTTCGACGCGGATTCTTGCGGGCGCGCGTCGGCCCTCTCGTTGCCGCCCGACAGGAACAGGGCGGCGACCGCGAACAGCAGGCCCGGGGCGAAGGGCCTGGGCCGGGCGGACGGGGCCATCGAGACTACTCCTCCTCGCGTCGGATGCATAAGCTCCATTCAAGTGTGAATTTTGGAACGTCGATCCGGACTCAGGACCGCTGGCTTTGAACGGGCCCAGGACTCCGGACGCCGGCCTCGGGAACGGCCAGGGGATCTACATGGTTCCCGATCAGAAAACCGATTCCGGAACGAAGAGCACGTCGCCCGGCTGGAGCGGCACGTCCTCGTGCGGGAATCCGCTCACCACGCGGGCGAGGTTCAGGACGTACGCGCGCCGTTCCCCCGATTTGTCGCGCCTCAGCAGGCGAACGCCCGAATCGTTGGCCACCCGCGTATAGCCGCCCGCCAGAGTGATGGCCTGGCTGGCCAACAGGCCATTGTCCACGTCCGCCTGGAAGGCCCCCGGCTTGGTCACCTGGCCCAGCACGTAGACCTTCTCCCGGGACGGGACGAGAACGATGTCGTCGGGAAACAGGACCGGATCGCGGCCTTGACCCTTCTGGAGCCCGACCATGCTCAAGGGGATGGCCACGCGATTCGGCCCTCCTCCATCGGCCAGGCGGTAGATGATCACGCGGTGCTTCGCCGCGTCCTCGGTGAATCCGCCGGCCCTCGCGATGGCCTGCAGGAGCGTCACGGACTGGCCGCCGGGGACCTCCCCGTCGAGCGGATGCGCCACTGACCCTAGCACGTAGATCCGCTTCGGCGCGAACGCCTTCACCAGGACCGTCACGTCCGCCGAGACGAGGTAATCCTCCTCCAGCCGGAGCTTGATCTCCTCGCGCACCTGTTCGGGAAACCGGCCCGCGAGCGTGACCTTCCCGATGAGCGGATACTGGATCACGCCGTCCTGGGGCACCCGGATTTCGAACGTGAGATCGGCCTGGCCCAGCACCGCGAACCGGAGTTCGTCCCCCGGGAGGATGGTGGGACCGGCCGCCGCCTTCTTCTCGTAGCGATTCAGGAGCTCGTCGACTTCCTTGTTCTCTGGAAGCGGGACTTCGTTGTCCGGTCGGGCGACGGTCCCCGTGGGATCGTACTCGGAGCGGTTCGGGGCGCGACCCGGGGTCGCGCACGCCGCCGCCAGCAGGAGGACGCAGGGCACGAAACGTTTCACCAGTTCACTCCTATTCCAATGCTGATCCGGAGATTCTCGAATTCCGATGCCGGGTCGCTGTCGTACCGGGTCCGGAATACGGCCCCCACGTCGGCGACAATTTTCTCCGCGAACGTCCACTGCGCGCCGACTCCCGCGCGAAGGCCGCTCCTTCTCCCGCCGTCCGTCTCGCGGCGCTCCTCCCACCCCAGGGAGCTCTCGGCCGTCAGGCGTTCCGTGGGCGTGAACTTGTAGCCGACCAGGGCCCCGTTCATGAGCTCCAAGCCCGTCACGTAGGATTCGACCGGCTCCCGCCGGAGTTCGATCCTGAACTCCTGCTTTTCGGTCATGGTCCAGGCGGTCGTCAAGGATCCCACGAATCCCGTGAACTCGTCCGCCTCGACGACGGAATCCCCGGCCGGCTCGGCGCGCGCGTATCCGACCTTCACTTCCGTCCGGGTCTTCGGCGTCAGCGATCCCCGGGCGCCGGCGAAGACGCTCACGATCGTGAAATCGCTGAAGTGGTCCTCGTCATACAAGGTTTGCCGGTAGCCGATCTCACCCAGGAGGGCCACCTGCGACCAGGCCTCGACGAGCCCCGTGGCCGAGGCCTCGCTCCGGCGGTAGTCGCCGCGATCATGGAATTCGTGGTCCGCCGTGAATCGGGAGAGGGCCCCCCTCAATTCCACGTCGAACCGCCCGAAATCCCCCGTCGCTTTCAGGTATTCCCGGTCGTACTGGCTGTCGAACCGGTCGGTGGACTGGAGGACGTCGACCGGATCCTTGAGTTCCCTCCATTCGAAGCCCGCTTCGAATTTGAAGTTCGACACGTCCAGTCCCGCGGCCCCGTCCACGAGATGCTCGTCTCCATCGAGCTCCGAGAAGCGGGCATAATGACGTTGCCGGCCCAGGTAGTTCAGGTGCGCCGCTCCGGACCCATAGTCGTGGCGGACCCGGGCGGTGAACGTGGCCATGGTGATCGAATCCGACTCCTGGTCGTCGGCGGCCAGGAACACGTTGTCGTCGAAAACCTCTTCGAGCTTGAGCCCGACCGTGTACGCGGTCTTCGCGAAGCCCAGGTTGAAGGGATCGTGGGGACCGTCCAGGACGGGCGCCGGATCCGGGATCCGATCCTCCTGGCCGTGCGCCGGGGCGGGCGCGGCCCACGGGAGGAACGCCGCCCCGAGAGCAAGGAGGAATCCGGCCTCCAAGCGGGAGAGTCGCGAAGGCAACGACACAAGGCTCCTTTCGGGTCTCGGGGTCACGTCCCGACTATTTACAACGGGGGTAGGAGGCGGTTACGGTCTTTACATATCACACTAGAATCCGGTATTCTTGTAACCGAACAATCCCGACGTTGTAGAACAGTCGGATTGTGCAAGAAGGGGGTCCAGGCGGCTCCAGCGACGGAGGCCAAGGCAGGGAAGTGATCCCGGGCCGGATCACGGTTCCGGGGTTTGCGAATCCCGACAGGTTTTCCGGATCCGGCGCCGTCTATTGTTGATTGTCGGTCGTGGGGTGGCAGGGATCGAAGGGTCCGCTCACCAGGGGAAAGTGCCGCCGGTAGGGTGCAAGGCGGCACGGCATCGCGCCAGGGACCCAGTCGGGGAGTAGGGGCGCAATTCACTTTAGAATTTGCACCAGGGGAATGCGCATGTTCCGCGAAACCGACGTGCTGGGCAGTCAACGGCAGTTTCCCCAGACGGACTGGGAGCTCCTCCTTCCCGCGAAAAACCTCGAGCCGATCGACCTGCTCGCGCGGCGCTACTGGAAGCCCCTCTATTTCTTCGTCCGCCAGCGCGGATTCGACATCGAAGCCAGCAAGGACATCGTCCAGAGCTTCCTCGCGAACGTCGTGGCCCACGGCACGTTTTACAAGGCGGACCGCAAGCTGGGGCGCTTCCGCACGTTCATCCTGACGGCGCTCGGGAACTTCATCAAGAACTGGGCCAAGTCCGCGTCGAGGATCAAGCGGGGAGGCGGCGTCAAGCCGGTGTCCCTGGGATCCTCCACCACGATCGCGGAGTATTCCTCCCGGTTCGCCACCAGCGAGGATCCCCCCGACCGGGCCATCAACCGGGTGTGGGCCCGCAGCCTCCTCGACCAGGCGCTCGCGGATATGAAGGGCGCGCCGCTTCACCTGACCGCGTTCCAGCTGTACCGGGACGGCGCGTCCTACGAGGATATTGCCGCCAAGACAGGCCTCTCGCCCGTGGCGTCCAAGGTGGCGGTCCACCGGTTGCGCGGCCAGCTCCGGCGGATCCTGACGGCGCGGATCTCCGAGACCGTCGGGGCCGACGCCGATCTCGACGCCGAGCTTTCCGAGTTTGTCGGCCTGTTGTCCTGACGCCCCACCTCCGGAGCTTGAAGATTTCCGATGGGTACCGGGTCGACTCCGTCGCGCCGTGAATCCCGCAAGACGGCGGCCTCCACCCAGGGGTTCACGCGGGACCTCCGGGTGTCGAAAACCCACTTCCAGGCGGTCAACCAGTACGTCATCAAGGAGCGCATCGGCATCGGCGGGATGGGCACCGTGTACCTCGCCTTCGACGTGCAGTTGAAGCGCGACGTCGCCCTCAAGGTGCTCAACACGCTCGACCAGGCCTCGCTGGAGCGCTTCGTCCGCGAGCGGGAGATCACGGCGGACCTCGACCACCCCAATTTCGTCCGCATCCTCTCGATGGGGTACCTGTCCAGCAAGGACGGGCTATGGCCCTTCTACACGATGCCCCTCCTTCGCGGCGAGACGCTGGCCGAGCTGATCCGGCGCCGGAACAAGGCGGACGAGGAAGGGGAGCGGCTGCGGTCGGAGATCACGCTTCCCCGGCTCCTGGCGCTCGTCCAGCAGATCTGCCTCGCCCTCGAGAGCGCCCACCAGAAGGGGATCATTCACCGGGACCTGAAGCCCTCCAACGTCGTCCTGGGGCCCTATGGAGAGCTGTACGTGGTGGACCTGGGATTGGCCAAGTACCTCCACGAAGAGGAGGCGACGCCGTCCGGGAAGTCCCCGGGGTCCAACGGCCAGGCCGACGCCTCATCCCTGGACCTGACGGGCCAGGGGGCGGTCGGCACGCTCTTCTTCATGGCGCCCGAGCAGCTGCTCAACCCGGCGTGCGTCGACGCCCGCAGCGACGTGTTCGGCGTGGGCGCGATCCTGTATTGCGTCCTGACCGGCCATCGCCCCTTGTACCTGCCCGCGAACGAGGCCAACGGCGATTTCCCCATTGCGACCGAAGCGGAGGAGACCCGGGTGATCTCCCCGCCCGCGAACCCGCAGGTCAAGGAACGCCGGGGGGGCCGGGGCCAGAAACTCCTGTCGCTCTCGATTCCCCACTGGCACGAGCAGGAGCCGCCGTCGACGCTCGAGACGCGGTCGAAGCTGCGCCTGCAGGTGCTCAACGACGAACTCGTGCCTCCCGACCAGCTCGTGGCGCGGCGCCGGCGGTCCACGGAGACCATGCCCGATCCCATCGATCCGGCCTTGAACGCCATTTGCATGAAGGCCCTGGCTCGCAATCCGGAGAGCCGGTTTCCCTCGTGCCGGGCCATGTGGCAGGAGCTTGAGCAGTACCTCGAAGGACGGGCCGACCTGATCCTGTCCCGGGAGGCCGGCGACCTGACCCGGGCCGTTTCGGGCACCTCCATGTCCACGATGCTCCGGGACTACGAACTGGCGGAGCGGCGGCTGCACGAGAGGATCTTCCAGAGGGAAAGCACCGGCCGCCTGGGCATCGAGGAGAAGCTCGACCTCTTCGACCTTCTCCTCGGAAAAGCCAAGATCGCGGAGCGCCACGGGGACAGCAGCCAGACGATCCGCGCCGTGACCCGCGTGGAGCCGGTCATCGAGACGGCCCTCGAGGTCATCCAGCGCCAGTACATCCAGCTCCTGGTGGCGAAGGGAAGCGCCCTGTACCAGCAGGAGGACCACGCGGGAGCCAAGACCATCCTCGCCAAGGCCATCGCCCTGGCGCGCATCCACAAGCACGACGATCTCGTGGCGGCCGCGTACTGCGCGTACGGCATGGCCTGCTCGGGCACGGGGGATCCCGCGGACTACCAGGACGGGCTGGCCGCGCTGGAGGATTCGATCAATTTCTCCGATCGCGCGGGCGACTTGTCGCAAGCCGTGCGGAGCCGGGTGGGCCTGGCGCGGCTGCACATGAACGCCCGCCTCGATTCCGAAAAGGTCATGAATCTCCTGGACGTGGCGCTGGGCAAGGCGGGCCAGGATCCGGGGCTCCTGGCCGAGGTGCACCTGGCCCTGGGGGCCTGTCACCTGGGCCGGAAGGAGCTGTCGCTCGCCATCCGCCACCTGGAGGACTCCATGCGGCACTCCAAGGAGATCGACGCCCAGAATCTGACCCGGGAGGCCCATTTCCTCCTGGGACAGGCCTATTACGGCCTGGGGCAGGAATCGGCCTGCGCGGACCATTTCCGGCAGGCCCTGCGCGTCCGGGGCCCGCGTCGCGCGGTCATGGAGCGCCGGATCAATGCCTACTGCCAGGCCTACCGCATCACTCTCGACCAGCTCCGGGTGGACAAGGTCCGGGAGTCCACCGTCCGTCGCCTGCCCAAGGTAACGGCCAGCCCTTCTGCCGAAAGCACCGAAACCAAGTAACGCCGGGCCCGCCACGTTGAACATCTGTGTAGGGGAACGGATGATTCCCCGCCAACGGGGGGCCCCTGCCGTTGCAGGACGCCCCCGGCAGGATTGCTTCGGAGGGGCCCGTGTTGAAGCGAAGACAGGACGCCACGCCCACGTTGGAGCAGTTTCGGAGGCTGGCCCGACCGGAAGTCCCCGCGGGACGTGGAGACCCCAACCGGGTCGACGGGGCGGTGCGTTTCCTCCTGTTCGACGAATCGGGACGAGCCCAAGTCTTGGACTTGCTGGAGCCCGGGGTATCGGCCACCTCCGAGACGGAGCGGCGGCCGGCCCCCAGCCACCAGGTGAAAGGATGAAGATGGAGAGTCCCGAGAGGGAAACGACGGTCGCATCGGCGCTGCCCGTCCGGGGATCGGCCGAGATGCCCCAGACCGGTGTCTGCTCCGTCTTGGTGACCGGAATGGGGGGCATCGTCGGCCAGGGCATTCTCAAGGCCCTGGCGAATACGCCCTATCGCGTGGTCGGAGTCGATGCGAGCGAGCTGGCGGCCGGCCTGTACGCGGTGCCGCGCGGCTACATCGTGCCCCGCTCGAAGGACCCGAGCTATGTCGACCGGCTGATCCAGATTTGCGTCTCGGAGAACGTCCGCTACCTGTTCCTGGGACTCGACATGGAACTGCCGATCATTTCCCGCGCCGCCTCCCGTTTCAAGAAGGCCGGGGTGATCCCGATCGTCAGCTCGCCCTCCGTCGTGGACCTGGCGGACGACAAGCTGGAGACGGTCCGCTTCCTCCAGTCCCAGGGCCTGCCCGCGCCGAGAACCTCGGATCTCTCGAACCGGTATTTCCGGGAGTTCGGGTTTCCGCTGGTGCTCAAACCCCGCAAGGGAGGCTCGAGGTCCCTGGGGCTGCACATCGTCGCCAACGAAGAGGAATTCCTGGCCGTGCGGCCGAGGGTCGACCCCACCAACACCGTGGTGCAGGAGTACATCGACGGGGACGAATACACGGTCGGCACCGTCAACTTCGACGGGAAGTGTTACGGGGTGATGGTCATGCGGCGCACGCTGAGGGACGGAGACACGCACAAGGCCTTCGTCGTGCGCGACCCCGTGATCGAGGCGCACGTCCGGAAGGTCGCCGAGTTCCTGCAGCCCTTCGGGCCCTGCAACTTCCAGCTCCGGGTGCGGGACGGCGTTCCCTACATTTTCGAGATCAATACCCGGTGCTCGGGAGGAACCTGCATCCGGGCCCTCGCGGGATTCAACGAGCCCCTGATGATCCTGAACTACCTCGAGCACGGAATGATCCCCACCTTCGAGGTCCGGCCGGTGTCCGTCTTCCGGTACTGGACCGAGATTGTCGTGGACTCGCCGCGGGTATCGGAGCTGGCTCGAACGGGAGTCGTGGAGAATCGATCGGCGGGTTTTTAGTCTCCCCCCGGGATCCGGAATTGGGGCCGCCGAAAAAGAAGGGGCGGCCCCGACGTGAATCGAGGCCGCCCCGGGGATCGATACGGGCTATTTGGGCATCGTTACCTTGGCCTCCTTCGACCAGGCCGAGGAGCCGCTCGAGTTCACCGCGCACATGCGGAGGGTGTACGAGCTCCCCGGCGTGAGGTTGCAATCCCGGTACTTTGACGAATTGGGCGCCAGCGTGGCGACGTGCCTCCAGCCTCCGTTGGCCTTCTTCCGGTAGATCTTGAAGCCGGTCTCGTTGGAGGACGTGTCGATCCACGTCAGTTCCGCTTCGGTCGTGGCCACGGGGACCGCCACCAGGTTCTCCGGCGCCGTGGGCGCCGTGCTCGTGACGGTCGCGGTCGACGGGGTGGCCGTGACCACGTTCGTGACCGCGGAATTGCCGTAGCCGTTGAACGCCAGGACGCGATAGCTGTAGGACGTGCCGGCGATCAATCCCACATCCGCGTAGGTCGTGACATTGTCGGCGACCCATCCCACCTGGGACCAGGTGGACCCGCCCAGGCGTTCGATGGAGAAGCCGTTTTCATTCGACGACCCATCGGTCCACTTCAGGTTCACCGAGGACGACGTCGTCGAGACCACGGCGAGGCCCGTCGGGGCCGCCGGGATCTGGCCGGGCGCCGCCAGGGAGACCGTGATGGAGTTCGACGCGGCGGAATTTCCCGCCGAGTTGAAGGCAAGCACGCGATAGCTGTAGGAAACACCCGTGCTCAAGCCGGAGTCGGTGTACGTGGTGATATTGGCGCCGACCCAGCTCACCTGGCTCCACGTCGATCCGCTCATACGCTCGATGGAAAAGCCGTTCTCGTTGGATGAGGCGTCGGTCCAATTCAGGCTGACCGACGTCGAGGTGGCCGCCTGTCCGGCGAGATTGGTCGGAGCGGCCGGAAGCGCCGGATCCGTCGGAGTGGACGGAGTGGGCGTCGTGCTGGCGGAACCCGCGTCGGTGCGGGCCTGGCGGATGGCATCCACCCAGGCGGCCGACGCGCCGCCCGAGCCGGCGGGGAGCAGGTACGTGGACGCTTCCGCGTAGTACCAGACGTACCGGTCGGCCCGGCGAAGGGCGTTCGCCAGGGTGCTCCTGAGAATCGTGGAGTTCATGTCCGCCCCGGCGAAGGGCATGTCATACACACCGAAGCTGATCGACGACTTGGCCGGCCAGACCGTCCTCAACGCAGGAGGGATGAAGGCGCAATTCACGGTGTCGGACGCAATGGTGTTTCGATTCCAGGTGTACGACGCCTCGAACTGGGCCTCGGTGCGGAGCGTGTAGAGTTCGCCGCCGTCGATGTTCGCGGCGGTGTCGTTCACCCCCTCCATGAAGCCCGCGAAGAACGGGCCGAGGAGTTCATTCCCGGACTGCCACTGGGGGAATTCGAGGGAGGCCGGGGCCTTGGGTTCGGAGACGGACGGACCGTGCAGGGTGATGACGGCGATGTCGGGGAACTGGGCGACCATGGCCTCCATGACCTGCTTGCCGCGCAGTCTCGCCTGGACCTGGTAGTTCGCGAGGGTCTTCGTGGCGGCGTACTTCGTGGAGCCGCTGTAGTCGCCCCAGGGAGCGAAGTACTGCTCGTTGTCGAAGCACAGGCCCTTCAATCCGGAATCCTTCGCCGCCTTGGCGACGTTCGCGAAGTTCTGGATCGTGACGGACCAGTCGTCGAAGAAATCGGGAGGCGTGCTCCCCTGGATGAGCCCCAGGTTGTGGGTCAGGTGGGTGAACGAGAGGTTCTTGACGGGGCTCAGGATCGACATGGCGGTGTCGTACGAGACGGCCGTGGTGGTCATCGTCTTCGTCGTCACGTTGAACGTCATGCCGGGGTCGCGCAGGTACATGACCAGGCCGTCGAACGGCTGGGATTCCAGGAACGTCTTGTTGGCGCTCACGAAGGACGGGGTCGGAATCGTGTTGCCGTACCATCCCGCGTAAATGAGCAAGGCAGGACCCGCCGGGGCCGGCGCCGCGGGGGAGGCCCCGAGCACGGGCACCATGGCGATCGCGAGGACCAATCCCCTGATCCACCCTTTGTACGTCCACCCATTTTTAATGTCCCCATGGGTGGAGGTCGACTCCTTGTGCAGGCGCATGTCTCACCTATCTAAATAATGGAGTGGTCGAATCAGCGTACCCCTACGGGGATTCGAAGCTTGCACCCCCGGGGACGGGGGACCGCGGCAGGACTTCCGAAGCAGGTAGCGAGGAGGGACCGGTTGAATTTCGAAGCGGAGGAAGGGGCGGAGGGCGGGTCCGGCGTCCTGGAGACTCCGGACGGCCCGCAACGCCAGGAGCCCGGGGACGCGACGGCGACGGACGTCGCCGGGGTCCCGGGAAACCTCGAAGGGTTCCGGAGGATCCTTCGCCCCGCGGGTTCGAGACCGCGCCGGGCGTCGCGAGGGTTCAAGGAAATCCATGGGGTCGCTTCCAAAACGCACAGGCCGGTTCGCGGACCTCGGATGGAATCCGGGGCTCCAGCGCCGGGAGGTATCGCCAAAGGAGAGATCCGCGGGAGGAGGAAATGTGACGGGGAATCTCAGCGAGGCGGAGGGACGGGCCGGGCGTTCGCCGGGGACCCTCGAGCCGCCCCGGGGCCCCGCGCCGTTCCCGTCCGCTGCGTGATGCATTTATTATTCATAGAGTCACATATAATATGCAGAAGTCAATGGAGAAAATTCGGTCCGGCGAAAGACATTTGTGAATGACGGCGGGCGTCAGCGGGCGGCCGAGGGCTCCTTCGCGAGGCCGGGACGGCGGTGCTTTTTCCCCGCCGCGAGGAGCGTGTCGACGACGAGCCCCACCTCGCCGTCCGTCATCCGCGACCCGCTCGGAAGGCACAGCCCCCGCTCGAAGAGGCGCTCCGACACGGCCCCGCCGACCCGGCGGGCCGACCGGAAGACCGGCTGCAGGTGCATGGGCTTCCACACCGGCCGCGCCTCGATGTCCCGCGCCTCCAGGGCCAGGCGGATCTCCTCGCGCGTGGCGCCGAACGCCTCCGGATCGACCTGGAGGACCGTGAGCCAGCGCGTGCACCGGCCGAACGGGGCCTCGGGCATGAACGCGATCCCGGGCACGCCGTCCAGGGCCTCGCGATAGCGCTCGAAGACGCGGCGCCGCTGCGAGACCCGCTCGTCCAGGACGAGCAGCTGCCCCCGCCCCACCGCCGCCAGGAGGTTGCTCATCCGGTAATTGAAGCCGATCCTGGAGTGCTCGTAATGGGGCGCCGCATCCCGCGCCTGGCTGCCGAGGAACCGCGCCTCCTTGACGAGCGCCTCGTCCGAGGAGACGAACATGCCCCCGCCCGACGTGGTGATGATCTTGTTCCCGTTGAAGGAGTAAATCCCCATCTTTCCAGCGGTGCCCGGCGAGATCCCCTTGTACGTCGCGCCCAGGGCCTCGGCGGCGTCCTCGATCAGGACCACCCCGTGACGGTCGCAGGCGGCGCGAATCGGATCGATGTCCGCGCTCTGGCCGTACAGGTGGACCAGGACGACGGCCTTCGGGAGCTTTCCGGACTTCGCGCGGCGGTCGAGCTCCTCCACGAGCAGCGACGGATCCATGTTCCACGTCGCGGCGTCCGCATCGACGAAGACCGGGGACGCGCCCTGGTAGACGATCGGATTGGCGCTCGCGACAAACGTCAGCGTGGAGCAGAGGACCTCGTCCCCGGGGCCGACGCCGGCCAGGCGGATCGCCAGGTGGAGCGCGGCCGTTCCGCTCGACAGCGCCGCCGCATGCGGCGCTCCCACGCGGGCGGCGAACTCCCGCTCGAAGGCATCCACGTGGGGCCCGAGCGGCGCGATCCAGTTCGATTCGAACGCCTCCCGAAGGAACGGGAGCTCGTTCTCCCCCATATGGGGGGGCGAGAGAAAGAGTCGGCTCATGGGATGGATTCCTCGCTCAGCTTCGGTAGGCCGGAAAAAACCCCGCCGCGGCCGCCCATTCCTTGCCCTGCGACCGCTCCCACTCCCGGCGGCGCTCGACCAGCCGCGCCGACGCCGCGGGATCAAAGGTCATCGTGCCCACGCGGAAGGGCACATCTCCCGTGGGCGCGAACGACCGCTTGTACCGGAGCAGGCCGTCGTCCGCGCCGTACCCCCCGCCCAGGACGAAATTCCGGATGCCCAAGTCCCGGCACCGGAGGAAGCTCTCGTGCTTGAGGAGGTCGTTCGGCCTCATCGCAAAGGCCTCGGCGAGCGTGCCGCCGAGGAAGAAGTACGCGTTCCCGGTGGACATGAGGAGGAGCTCCGAGGAGACCACCTTCTCGCCGGACATGACGTGGGCGAACATGACCTGGCCGGGCAGCTCCTTGAACAGCGATTCGAAGAGACTGCGGGGAAAGTAGTACTGGTCCAGCGCGTTCCGCCGGTCCATCGTGGACTGGTAGACGGCGAGGAAATCGGCCAGCCGGGCGCCCTCCGTGTCGAACTCCACCCGGAGCCCTTCGCGGCGGGCGCGCTGCACGTTCTTGCGCACCTTCCCCTCGTAGTCGCGCCAGATCTCGTCGGGCGTCGGCGCGAGGTTCCGGACCACGTTCGCCCCCCGGTCGACGACCTCGCCCGAATACGCCAGCATCTGATCCGGGAAGAGCGAGAGCCGGGAGAAGGCGGTGACCGCGCCCAGGGATCGCGCCCACGCGCCGAACCGGTCCCAGAAGCGCCGGGATTCGGCGTCCGAGGCTTTCCACGCGTAGGGTCCGCCGTAGCCGTAGGCGTTCGTCAGATCGCAGCCCAGGGGTTCCCCTCCGGCCCACGGCTCGGACGCCAGGGACCGGATGATGACCGGATACAGGATGCCGCCCTCCGCGGTCTTGGCCGCGGCGCACACGACGCGATCCCCCGGGTGGGAGAAAATACGAACGTAAGCGGGGTGGGCGCTGACCTCCCGGCCGGGCCAGGAACGCCACAGGTCGAGCCACGCGGCCTGGTCCGAGGGGTCCGCCGCGTCGAGGAATTCGACCTTCATGTCCGCCGTCGAGACGCCCGACTCCAACGTGTGATCTTCTGACATGTCCTGATCCGTAGTCAAAGTTGTTTCCAGCATGGTAGCACTCATTCGGATCTTTGGGCCCGCATGTCGGTGACAGCCGCGTGTCCCTCCGGGGCGATCGCCAAGCTGCCGGACCAGCACCGGTAGCCGGGGCCTTCGATTCCGGCCTTGCGGGCGACACGCCCCACCGTCATCGCCAGGATCTTGAAGTCCAGCAGGAGCGACCAGCGCTCCACGTACCAGAGATCGTATTCGAACTTCTGGTCCCAGGTCAGGCTGTTCCGGCCGTTGACCTGGCACCAGCCGGTGATCCCCGGCTTCACGTCGTGCCGTTTCCGCAGGCGGGGCGTGTACCGGTCGAGGTAGGACATGAGGAGGGGCCGGGGGCCTACCAGGCTCATCTCTCCGCGCACGACATTCAGCAGCTGGGGAATCTCGTCGAGGCTGAGATGGCGGAGAAGCCGGCCCAGCCTCGTCATGCGCACCGCGTCCTTCTCCGGGCCGTCCCTCATCGTCCTGAACTTCAGGGTGACGAAGGGCCGCCCCTTCAGGCCGGGCCGCCGCTGACGGAATAAGATCGGGGCGCCGAGCGTCGCCCACGTTCCGAGCGCGACGAGGGCCATCACCGGAGACAAGAGGACGAGGAGCGACGTCGCGCCGCAGAGGTCGACGATCCGCTTGAGGGCGTGCTCCAGGGGGCGCCCGGGAAGGGGGGCGACTTCGACCGCCCGCTCCACCGGGACCGGCCGTGCATGCCCTCCATCCGGGTTGCGCATTCCGACGCGGTACTCCGCCTCGAGGGCCCGGCACAGTGAATCGGGACGGAAGTCGCGCAGCACCCGCATCCTGGCCGCGCGGCCGTGCGCCTGCCGGAGCTCCGGATCGTGCAGGTATTTCCGGATCGCCGCCGCCAGACCCACCGGATCGCCCGCGTCCACGAGCGTGCCCGTCACGCCGTCGACCACCGCGTCCACGCAACCCGTGACCCGGGTCGCCACGACAGGGCGCTCCATCGCGGCGGCTTCGAGCGGAACCTGCGGGAACCCCTCCCGGTAGGTCGGGAGCGCCACGACATCCATGGCGGCCAGCACCTTGGACATCGACGTGGTGTGTCCCAGGAGGTGGATCCGGGGGTCCTTCCGGAGCATCCGCTCCGTTTCCTCCGGCACCCGGTCCCGGGGTTCGAAGTCACCGGCGATGACCAGGTGGGCCTCCGGAAACTCGGGGCGCAGGGAGCCCCAGGCGCGCACCAGCTCCGGCACTCCCTTGTCCCGGACGATTCGTCCAACGAAGCCGATCACCATGCTCTCCGGCTGGATGCCGAGTTCCTGCCGGAACTCCCGGGCGGCGCGGAACTGTTCGGCCCCGGGAACGAAGCGATGGGTGGCGTCGACTCCGTTCACGGTGCCTTGGCCCAGGACGCGGAGCTTGTGCGGAAGGCACAGCCGCTCCTCGACAACCCGACGGCTCAGGGACGGGCTCACCGGGAGCACCCGATGCGCCAGGAGGCAGCTCACCCGCTCCGTCCACTTGAGGAGCAGCCTTCTCCAGCCGGTGGCCGTCTCCAGCGGAAGCCCGTGGACGCTGTAGACGCGCCACGGGACGCCCGCCAGGAATGCGGCGATCATCGCCAGGAGCCCGCCTTTCGGCGTGTGCCCGTGGACGATGGCGGGGCGGATCTTCCGGAAGATGAACCACATCCGCACGAGCGACCACAGGTCCGCCAGCGGCGTGACGTTGCGCTCCATCGGAACGGAGCACGTCTTGATGTCCTGGTCCGCGCCGAAGCTCTCCAGGGCCGGCCCGGGGGACGAGACCGCCCAGACCTGGTATCCCCGGGACTTGAAATAGCCGATCTGCCCCCTCAAGAACCCCAGCGTGGCCGGTACGGTCGTCACGTGCACCAGCCGGGCGCCGGCCCCTGAAGGACCTTCTCCTGGACCTGAACGCGCCTCCGGCGTGGCGAAGGCCACGCGGGAGGTGGGAATCCCCGGTTCGTCCCTCTTCAACCGTTCGCTCATGACCGCGCCTTTCACACCGCCCCCTTTGGTTCGGCCGGCCCCTCGAAGTAGGAGGACGGCAAGTGGCGGCGGCTCTCCTGCAGGACGATCGTGGTCGCGATGCCCAGGTACAGGAGATAAGTCCGATCGCGCGCCAACGTATTATGGAACATAAAGAGCACGCTGATGAGGAGAAACGCCGTCATGAGCACGCCGAGGAAATGATGCTCCCGGCTGCGCCGCAGCCAGCTCCTCCGGAACAGGGGAGCCAGGATCATGCCGAGCCAGCCGGCGATCCCGAGGACACCCAGCTCGACGGTCAGCGCCAGATGCTGATTGTGGATTTCGTGGCCGTCGGAGCGATCGATGTGATCCCCGCGTCCCACTCCGAAACCGAAGGGAAACCACTGCCCCGCCGACTGGACGCAGGCCTTGAACTGGTTCTGGATGAATCCCTCATCCTGCCCCATGCTGGAAACGGCGCTGAGGAACCGGCGGCCCACGAACGATTCCTCGATCACCGGCCACAGGGCGACGATCGAGATGAGCACGGCCACGTAGCAGGCGAGGAACGCCCGGTACGAGTTCCGGCCCGAGAAGCGCCAGCCGAGCACCAGGAACAGAAGCCCCCAGATGAACACGGAGATCATCCCGGTGCGCCTCGAGGCGACGAAGACGAAGCACGCCGCGATGATCCCCAGCCAGGCGCTCACCGCGCGGAACAGCCGGGTGCGCAGGCTCGAGCCGAAGGTGATCAGCAGGCCTGCCGCGCAGAACCCGTAGGCCCCCAGCTGGCCGTTCGCCTTGAACGTCCCCCGGACGCGCCCTTCCATCGGATCGGGAAACCACTGGTTCGGAAGCAGGAGGTCGTGAACCACGATGACCGACTGGAAGGCCACCCCCACGCAGAGGCCGGCGACGAGACCCCGCACCAGCTCGCGCGACGATCCGATGTTCAGACCCGCCATGTAGAAACCGAACGCCATGAGGAGGGCGGCCGCCGACGTCCAGACGTTGCGTTCCTCCCCGGGCGTGAAGAGCAGGCCGGGGACCATGGACAGGAAAATGGCGCCGACAAAAGCGATGGCCGCCACCGGAGGCGGCTTCATCTTGTGCCTGAAGAACAGGACGCCCAGCAGGGCGATGCAGATGAAATCGACCGGGGCGACCCTGGCGAACAAGTCGGTGGGAGTCCCCACGTATTCGGTCGTGAGGGTGAGAACGCCGAGCAGCAGTCCGATGCCCCAGGTGAGCGCCCGGTTCAGGGACGTCTCCAGCGGCAGCGCGGCCGTCCGGGAGGGCATCACCCACCCGAGGCGCCGCTCCTCTATCGTGATCGCGTCGTCGGGGCTTACGATCGCGATCAGGTCGCCGTCGCTCATGCGGTCCCCGCTCCCGGCCGGGGAGTGGCCGCCCGAAGATGGCCCACGGCCCAGGCGACGATCACGGCCGACGCGATAATTTCGATGACCGATCCGAGGCCGAGGGCCAACGCGGCGCCGCGGATCCCCTGCGACGGCACGAGAACCGCGCAGAGCGCGAACAGGACGAGCGCGCCGGCGCCGTACAAGTAGGGCTGGATCTTGAAGCGCCGCGCGGCGGTCATCGCGTAGTCCAGGATCGTCTGCAGGTTGGCCGCGGCCACCGACGCCATGACCACCACCAGGACCGCCGCCTGCTTCGCATACTCGGGACCATAGAAGGCCCCCAGGATCTCGCGTCCCGCGAGCGCCGCGACCGCGAGGCCCGCCCCGCTGATCGCCAGGGCCACCCACGTGAGTTTCCCGAGAAGGCGCACGTACGAATCGCGATCCCCGGAGAGATAGCGGGAGGCCAGCGGCGTCGTCGCCGCTTCCCCCAGCGCGCTCACGACGCGGTTGCTCGCGGCGTGGAAGTAGATCAGGGCGCCAAAGAGGCCGAGCCACCGCTCTTCCATGAACGCCGCGATCACCAGGGTCGGGATGTTGGCGCGCAACGACGTGATGAGGGCCACGATTCCCATCGGAAGGGAAAGCCGCGCCAGCGAGAACTTGGCGCCCGCCGAACGCGGGACCGCGGACTCCTGGCGGCGCAGCCGCGCGGCCAGGCGCAGGTCGTAGAACAGGACCACGGCCAGCCACCCGGCGGCCATTCCCACCACCGCCCCGAGGGCGCTCCGGGTCAGGAGGAATCCCGCGATCAAGGTCAGCAGGGAAACCGGACCTTTCAACAGCGTGGACCGCGCGCCGATATCGATCCGGCGGCAATTCTGGAAGTACCCGTGCAGGATGTCCGAGATCGATTCGATGGCCTTGGCGACCCCCATGGCGAGAAGGACCCAGACCATGGCGGCGGAGCGATCGCCCACCAGGGCGATTCCCGCGATCAGGACGAGGGCGACCAGGGACATCCCCAGGCGGAGGCCCAGGTAGTCCTTGAAGCCGAACTCGCCGCGCGAATCCGTCGCGTAGACGCGGCGGAGCCCGAGGTTCGTGAACAGGATGATGGGTGCGGTCGTCGCCAGCGCCAGGTGGAATTGCCCCACGACCTCGACGGAGCCCCAGCGCGCCAAGGCGACAATCATCCCCCACTGGCACGCCATGTAGCCCATGTAGCCGGCCAGGACCCACATGAAGCCCGACGCCACGGAGATCGGGCCCAGCTTGGGCCGCTCCGACCGGACGTCCGACTTCGCGAACACCTCGCAGGCGACGTTCATGACATGGTCACCGCGCTCGACACGGACTCCCCGGCCAGCACCTGGAGATCGTCGACCAGCTCGGCGAGCGTCGGATCCGAGTCCGGCTGGACGTCGCCGAGATGATTGAGGACTTTCCTGACCGCGGGATCCCCTCCCGAGCGCTCGGACGACTTCAGGCAGAACACCTTGGGGTGGGAGGTCGCGGCAATGGTCTCCTGGTGGCAGTACAGCTCCTCGAAGAGCTTTTCCCCCGGCCGGATGCCGGTGAACTGGATTTTCACGTCCTGTCCCGGGGTGCGGCCCGAGAGCCGGATGAAATCCTCGGCGAGATCCACGATCTTCACCGGAGATCCCATGTCGAGCTCGAAGATCTCCCCCCCGTCCGCCATGAAGGCCGCCTGGAGCACCAGCTCGACGGCCTCCGGAATGGTCATGAAATACCGCCGCATCTCGGGATGCGTCACGGTCAGGGGGCCTCCCTTTTCGATCTGCGACTTGAAGATCTTCAGGACGCTGCCGTTCGATCCCAGGACGTTGCCGAAGCGGACGGCGGCGAACCGCGTGGTCCCGGCCTCTTCGGACAGATCCTGGAGCAGCAGCTCGGCGCACCGCTTGGTCGCCCCCATGACGCTCGACGGGTTGACGGCCTTGTCCGTCGAGATCAGGATGAAGAGCCCGACGCCCGACTGCATCGCCTGGAGCGCGACATTCTTGGTCCCGCCCACGTTGACCCGGACCGCCTCGCGGGGATGGTCTTCGCACACGGGAACGTGCTTCAGCGCGGCGGCGTGGAAGACGACGTCCGGCTGGTACTTGGCGAACAGGGCCTTGAGGCGGACGGGGTCCGTCACGTCGCCCAGTTCCGGGAAGACGATGCCGGGATTGAGGCCCTTCCCGATCTCGAGCATCAGGTCGTGAAGCGGAGTCTCGGCGCAGTCCAGGGCGACGAGACGGGAGGGCTGGTACCGCAGGATCTGCCGGCACAGTTCCATGCCGATGCTTCCCGCGGCCCCCGTCACCAGGACCCGGCGGCCCCGGAGGTATTCCTTCGACCGGGGGTCGTCCACGCGGACCGGCTCCCTCCGGAGCAGGTCTTCGATGGCGACGTTCTTGAGCTGGGGAAGGAGGGGCTCCGACAACAAGAGGCCCACGATGGAAGGCAGGACCTTGACCTGGATCCCCTGTTCGATCAGCGGGCCGACGATGGGGCGGAGCGTTTCACCGCCCACGCCCGGGAGCGCCACCAGCACCTGGCGGATGGAAAGCTCGTTCGCCAGCCTGAGAAGATCGCCGGTTCCGCCCAGCACGGGGACGCCCCGGAGGAGCCCGCCCTGCTTGGCCGGGTCATCGTCGAGGAACCCCAGGACGCGAACGGGAGGAGGAGCGATGCGCTCGATCTCGCGCATCAGCGCGTCGCCCGAATCGCCGGCTCCGACGATGAGCGCGGGGGCGGCCGACGCCTCCCCCTTTTCCGCTCGCATGCGCCTTTCCCGGACCAGCCGGAACGCCAGGAACAGCGTGCAGATTCCCACGGGCGTCAGGATCGCGTGGAACAGGAGGATGCTCCTCGGAACGGCGCCCGGCGGGAGCAGGAGCGAACTCAGCACGTACGTCAGGACCGCCGCCATCGCGGTCCCCCGCCCGATGGTCAGCGCATCGTGCACGGCGACGTAGGTGCGGAGGATCCGGAAGACCCGGTTCGCATACAGGGAAAGCAGGAAGACGACGAGCATGAAGGGCAGCGTCAGCGCCATGTACGCCGCCTGCAGATCCGGGACCGCGAAGTCGAATCGAAGCAGGTACGAGAGCATCCAGCTCCCGGTCAGGATCCCCAGGATCGCGGCCACCACCAGGAAGTGAAACCGGCCTCGCGCGCGCCGGAGTTTCGTCGGGCTTGCCGCGCTCGCCGTCGGGGCCGGATCCGGCATTCCGGGGGTCCGGGTCAAGGTGTCGAGATTGGCTTGAATCATCGGATCTTGGTGCTCCCGTTTCCGTTCTCGCTCCCGCCGTTCGAACCGGCATGGGCGACAGCGGCTTGGTTATTCCGACCCGTCAAGGTGAAAATGCCGCGAGACTCCGTCCGGGTTCCGGCCGGCTTCACGGACTGCGACCGGTTGACGACGAGGCCGAGGATCCGGATGCCCTGGTGCTCCAGGATCTTCCGCGCCGAAGCGACTTCGCGCAGGGCCGACACGCCCTCGTCCATGACCAGGATGCAGGCATCGGCCTGGCTCGCGACCCCGACCGTTTCCGAGAAGGCATTGACGGGGCCAGCATCGACGATGACATAGTCGTACGAGCGCACTTCCGACCACAGGTCCCGGAAGCGGTCCAGCACCGGCAGCTCCGAAGATCCGATGAGGCCTTGGGAGGCCCCCAGCACGTCCACCCCGGGCATGGTCGTCGGCTGGACGGACCGGCCCAGCGGGCCCTCGGTCCGGAGGAATTCTTCGAGGCCGGGCTCCAACGGACTTCCGAAGAGCGCCTTGAGGCGCGGGTGACGGAAGTCCGCGTCGAAGAGCAGGACGCGCCGCCCTTCCAAGCCGAGCGTCCGGGCCAGGTTGACCGCGACCGTGGTTTTTCCCTCGCCGTATCCCGGGCCCGCCACGGCCACGACTTTCGATCCTTCGATTCCCTGGAGGCGCGACACCACGACGGACCGGAGCCGCCGGAAAGGGTCCAGCGGAGACTGGTCGGGGAGGTCTTCGGGAACGACCGGGTTTCCCTTCGCCTTGGCCGAGCAGGGCAGGTGCGGGACGGAAACGAGCACGTCCAGGCCCAGCGCGGCTTCCGCCTCGTCGGGCGTCGTCACCCGGTCGTCGTGCTGCTCCGCGATCAGGACCGCGATGCTTCCGAACAGCAGGCCCAGCAGGGCGGCCAGGGTCACGATGAGCTGGGTGTTCCTGCGATACCTCTGGGGAGCGATGGCCAGGTCGACCACCCTCACGCCGGCGGCTCCGGCGCCGGAGATCGCCTTCAGCTCGACTTGCTTCTTGAGATAGGAGTTGTGCAGGTCCCGCGCGGTCGCGGCCTCGGCGTCCAGCCTCCGGAACCGCGTGTCCTGCTCGCGGGCGATCGCGAGGGCGGAGTCCACCCGCTTCTCTTCCTCCGTGAGGGCGCGTTCCTCGTCGGCGGCGGCGGCCTGTTCCATCTCGACCCTGCGGATCGCCGCCTGGACGGCCGCCTCCCGGTTCCGGGCCGAGGCCTTGAGCGACGTTTCAATGAGCCTCTCGACGGCGGCCAGCTGCTCCCGCAGCGAGACGATCGTGGCGTGCTTGTCCTTTAGAACGGCCTTCTGGCGCCCCAGCTCCGCTTCGAGCTCCGCGCGCCGGGCCCCGAGCGCCTCGAGCGACCGGGTTCCGCCCATCAGGGATTCGGAGTCGGTCGCGAAGGGAAGGGCCGCCTCTCCCAGGTCCTCGGCACGAGGCTCCGGGCGATACTTCAGGCCGATGATCCGAACCCGGACTTCGAACAACTTCTCGGAAACGCGGTGCTTGGCCGCCAGCAGGGAGGCGTAGCGCTCGCTGATATCTCCGCATCCCGCCTTGATCTCGAAGTCGTTGACCCGCTGCTCGGACTCTTCCACCTTCCGGCGGATCTCCGGAAGGGTCTCCTCGTTCAGGACATCCAGCGCGCCCGACTTCATCTCGCGGAGCCGGCTGTTGGAATCCTCGATGAACAGCTCGACGAGCTTGTTGACGATCTCGGGCCCGTGCTCGCGGTCATCGTGGTCGATCGAGATCCGGATCAGGAACGTGGAGCGGACCGCCAGGATGTCCAGGCGCTCGGAGAGCTTTCGCACGGGATCCGACGACTGCCGGTACTCCGCCGTGGACTCCGGAGGCAGGGCGGCGAGCACGGCGGCCAGGAGGCCCGGGCGGCGAAGGAGCGTTTCCTGCGTGCGGAAGTGATTCTCCCACGGCGGCGACGAGTGGCCGGAGATCTCCCCGAACAGGTCGGCCGGGTTCGTGGGGGTGTCGGAGCCGACTTCGATGGTCGCTTCCGATCGATAGGCGGCGGGCCGGGTGACGGCATAGGCCCCGCCCATTCCGACGGTCGCCACCCAGACCGCCAGGAGCAGCCAGCCCCGGCGGCGCAGGACCCTCAGGGTTCTATAGACGGTCGTCTCCCCCTCTCCGGGAGCCTGGGCGGCCGGCCGGAGCGCGGGTTGGGAGGGAGGGGAAACGGCGTGTCCGTTGTTGTTCACGAGCGCCTATCCGTCACGTTGAAACCCTCGGTGGACCGCCTTCACGAGAACTGCGAACCCCACGTCAGTTGCTGGTCCGTCTTGTTTACAGCGCGCCGTTCGATCGGTTACACGAATGAGCGATTCCCTGGCCCCCGCCGGCCGGGCTATCGCGTTCGCTGTAACCCGAACGCGGAGACGCGTTACCTAAAGGCGGAAGATGGCCTTTTGCCTCACCACCTTGGAGGGCTCGTTCATGTGCGGAATAATCGGAGACGCCGCCCAGCGCCAGACGCTGGATTACCTGGTCAACGGCCTGCGGCGCCGGGATTACAGCGGGTACGGCTCGGCGGGAGCCGGGCTCGGGAGTCGGGAAGGCCTGTCCCCCGAGAATTGGGCCGTTTCCCAGGAAATCAGCGAGCAGGTCCTGGCCCTCGCCTCGGGAATCGCCGCGTGGGATGAAGGTATTCCTTTGAATCGCAAGTTCGACTCGATCGAGCGGATCGTCGCCGTGGGATCCGGATCGTCCTGCAACGCGGCGCTCGCGGCCAAGGTCGCCTTCCAGGAGTTCGCCCGGTTGCCCTTCGAGGTCGTGCCGGCCGGCGAATTCAAGTCCTCGGGCCGCGTCCTGGGGCCCAAGGTCCTGCTGCTGGCAGTTTCAAGTACGGTTGAACCCGCGGGCACGTTCGCCGCCGTCCAGGCGGCCCTGGCGGCGGGGTCCCCGATCCTGGTTCTCACCGGCGCCCCGGACAGCGCGCTGGCCGAGAATGCGGACCAGGTGATCGCCACGCAGGCGGGGCTGGAGTGCGGACCTGTCTCCACGAAATACCACACGTCCCAGCTTCTCAATCTCCTGATGCTCGCGATTTACCTGGGGCGCATTCGCGGAGGCCTCACGCGGGAGCGCTTTGAAACTCTTCTCCGGGACGCCCGACGACTCCCGGGGCACGTCGAGGGGATGCTCCGCCAGGACACGTTCGTCCGATTCCTGGCGCGGAAGTACCAGGACGGCCACTGGTTCGCCTACATGGGGCGCCGGTACCACGCCGCCACCGCGCGCGAAGGCGCCCTCAAGATGACCGAGATCGGCGGCCTCGCATCCGAAGCGTGGGACGTCGACGACGTGAAGCCCGGGCGCCTGGCGATCGTCGACCATCGCACCGTCTGCGTCGCCGTGGCCCCCCGGGGCGTGGGCACGGAGAAGACGCTCTCCTTCCTCCGGGACGTGCGCGCGCGGGGAGCGATCGTGACCACGGTCGCGACGGATGGGGACCTGCGCGCGGCGGACGTCTCGGATCATGTCCTGGAGATCCCGACCTGCGAGGAGCCGTTCTCGACCATCCTCGGCATCGTCCCGCTTCAACTCCTGTCCTTCCATCGCGCGGTCGCCCTGGAACGGGAGGCCGATAAACTCGCCAGTCCGGTCAAGGTCGGATCAACGTAAAGACCCGGCCCGCGGGCCGGCCGTCCGCCCGGAGGAGATTGGGAATGTTCTTTGGCAAGCAGCCTCCCCTTGACGTCGTCACGGGGGGGGCTGGATTCATCGGTTCACATCTCGCGGAGCTGCTCCTCGACCGGGGCCGCCGCGTGCGCATCGTCGACGACCTCTCGAGCGGCGTCCGTGCGAACGTCCCGGCGGGCGCGGAATTCCTCGAAGGGGACGTGGCCCAGCTCGCGGACGCCACCGTGCGCGACGCGGAAGTCGTCTACCATCTCGCCGCCATTCCCTCGGTGAGCTTCTCGATGGAGCACCCCCTCGAAAGCCACCGGTCGCTCGTGGATACGACGATCGCGCTGCTGGCGGCGGCGGAGCGGGCGGGGGTGCGCCGGTTCGTCTACGCCAGCTCCTCGGCCGTGTACGGCGATGCGCCGGGCATGCCCAAGCTGGAGACCCACGAGCCCCGGGCGCGGTCGCCGTACGCGCTGGGAAAGCTGGGCGGCGAGATGTACGCCGACTACTGGGACTCCCGGGGCCCGCTCGAGACCGTCTCCCTCCGCTTCTTCAACGTGTTCGGCCCGCGACAGGACCCCCTGTCTCCCTATGCCGCCGTCATCCCGATCTTCTTCGAGCGCCTCCAGGCCCGGAAACCCCTGAAGATCTACGGCGACGGCGAACAGACCCGCGACTTCATCTACGTCGGCGACGCCGCGCGCGGCATGGCGGCCGCCGGCTCCCTGGATCATGCGCCGGGAGCTTGCTACAACATCGCGTCCGGAAAGCCCACCTCCGTCCTCGAACTGGCCCGGGCCATGTCCCGGGTGGTGGAGGCGCCGCTGGTCCTCAAGCACGTTCCCGCCCGGGGAGGAGACATCCTTCAATCCTGGGCGGACATTTCCCGGGCCCGGAAGGACCTGGGGTTCACGGCGAACACGACGCTGGAAGAAGGCCTCCTCGCCACGCTGAACTGGTTCGAGGAGAGGAGCCGGGTCGAGTCCGGTGCGCCCCGATGAACCTGCTGGCTCCCCTGCTCCTGGTTCCGCTCCTCCTGGCCTGCGGCCGCGGCCCCGGCCGGCCGGAGTTCTGCGCCGGTCCCCCCAATCCGGACAGCCGGCTGATCCTGCACGACTGGTTCGGCGAGGGTCCGGTTCCGACGCCGGGCTACATCCGGAAGCACCGGGACTTTCTCGACTCGGGACTCTTCGACGGCGTGGCGGTCTACGTGCGCACCGAGGACCAGGCCCTCAACGTGAGCGCGACGGTCCTCGGCGATACCCTGGTCGATCACCGGGCGATCGCGAAATCGCTCGCGCCCCTGAAGGGCCTTGGATTCAAGAACCTCACCGAGAATTTCGCGGCGGTCCTGGGCGGCCGCCCGCCCGATTTCAGCGCGGACTGGTCGGTCCCGATCGCGAATTTCGCCGGGCTGGCGAAGGCCGCGCGCGACGCGGGCCTCCGGGGAATCTACTTCGACAATGAAAGCTACGGCCACCCGTGGGCCGACTATCCCCGGGGCGTCCTGCATCCGGAGAAGCCGCTCCGGGAATACCAGGACCTCGCGCGCCTCCGCGGCCGTCAAGTGATGGCCGCGATGGTCCAGGATTTTCCCGACATCACGGTCATCATGCTCCACGGCCCCTACCTGTCGGAGCCGAAGGCGCCGGCGGGGCTCTTTCCGCAGTGGCAGAAGGCCAACGAGCTGCTGGGGCCCTTCTTCGCGGGCTTCGTCGAGGGGGCGGGCGCCTCCGCCGCCGTCGTGGACGGGGGAGAGCTCTACCACCTCCGGTCCGAGGAGGAATTCCACGAGAGCAAGAACTGGCGGAAGCAAGTCCTTCCCTCCCCGGAAACCGACTGCGCCTTCCTCCCCCAGGCTCTCCGCGAGGCCTGGCCGGAAAAGGTCTCGATCGGCTTCGGACTGATCGACAAGAAGTTCGGAGGTCAGCCGATGGATCCCGACGTCCTGGCTCCGACGTTGACAGCCGCTCTTCGCCAGGCGGACCGGTACGTGTGGCTTTATGTCGAAGGGGCGTCGTTTCTTTGTCCCCCGTCCGCCGGGGGAGCCGACGAACGGTGGCAGGACGCGGTACGGCGGGGTCGGGCCGGGGCCCGGAAGGTTCCGGGGCATTAGGGGAGAATCAACACATGTCGAAGGTCGTGATCTTTGGAAACAGCCACTGGGCGAGCCTGGCCCATCTGTACTTCAAGCATGATTCCCCCCATGACGTCGTCGCGTTCACGGTGGACCGGGAATACTTGACCGACCGCATCTTCGAGGGCTTGCCGGTCGTGCCGTTCGACGAGGTGGAGGCGCACTATCCTCCGTCCGAGTTCGACATGTTCATTCCGATCAGCTTCAAGAAGATGGGGCACCTGAGGGCCGACCGGTACGAGCAGGCGAAGTTCAAGGGGTACTCCCTCATCAGCTACGTGAGCTCCAAGGCGACCACGTTCCCGGGCTTCAAGTGCGGGGACAACTGCTTCATCCTCGAGGACAACACGATCCAGCCCTACGTCCAGATCGGGAACGACGTGGTGTTGTGGAGCGGCAACCACATCGGCCATCACACGGTCATCAAGGACCATGTCACGATCACGTCGCACGTCGTCATCTCGGGATCCTGCGTGATCGAGTCGTTCTCCTTCCTGGGGGTGAACGCCACGGTGCGGGACGAGACCATCATCGCGCGGGATACGCTGATTGGAGCCGGCACCGTCATCCTGAAGGACTCGAACGAATACGAGGTGTACAAGGCCATTCCGACGCCGGCGGCGGGATTCCGGAGCGATCAGCTGCGGAGCATCTCGCACAAGACGAAGGGTTAAACGAGTGAAGCATTAAGATTGAAACTGGCGATTGAGAGGTTCCCAGGGAACCCGAAGCTCGAAAGGTCCGATCAGAAGTACAACGTGCTGAGTGCAAGGTTCAAGGTTCGTTCGAGGTCCGGGGTTCAACGTCACGATAGGCGGCCCCACGACGGCCTTGGACTCCGGACGCCGGACGCACGTTGAACCTTGAACTTTGAACATTGAACCTGTGTCTCATCCCAATCGGCCGGGTGAGAACTGCGGGAATCAATCTGGATGCGACACTAGCCACCGGCTTCTGACGCTGGCCGCTGATTTCTGAGATCTGAACATGGACCGCCTCACCTGCGACGGTTGCGGCGCCCCCCTGCTCGTCGAGAGCGACGTCCGCTACGAAGTGAAGATCGAGGTCAAGGCCGCGTACGATCCGATGGAGATCACCGAGGACGACCTGAAGAAGGATCACCGGGCCGAGATGGCGAAAATCATCGCCCAGCTCGCCGGCGTCACCGAGGCCGAGGCGATGGACGAGGTGTACCGGACGTTCCGTTTCGACCTTTGCATGCCGTGCCAGAAGCGGTACCTGAAGAAGCCGATTCACCTCGCTTGACCGGAATCCCCGGCG
>DASRJF010000354.1:0-12431 GCA_035649615.1 Planctomycetota bacterium
AGGGGTGACCTTCTCGAACAGCAACGGCCTGAAGTTCAAGACGGCGGACGGCAACTTCGAAGGCGCCATCGGCGGCCGGTTCTACTTCGTCTACCGGCACATCTTCGAGCGGAGCGACGCCGCGAACACCTCGGCCGACGCGTTCATCGTCGACACCGCCCGCATCCAGCTCGACGGGACGTTCATGAAGGAGTTCTACTACCGGGTCGAAGCCGAAGGCGGCAAGGGCGCCGACTTCTTCGTCAAGGACGCCTACGTCGGGTGGAAGGGAATCGAGAACCACTCGTTCCAGTTCGGGCAGTTCAAGGAGCCCTTCAGCCAGGAAGAGAACTGCTCCAGCCGATTCAACGATTTCGCGGAGCGGTCGCTCGTGAACCGCCTCGTGCCCGCGCACGACGTCGGCATGATGTGGAGCGGGTCGTTCGCGGACAAGGTCGTCGGCGTTGAACTCGGATTGTTCAACGGCAACGGCCGCAACCAGGCCCTCGAGAACAACGACGAGAAAGACATCGCGGCCCGCATCCGCCTCACGCCCTTCCGCGCGTCCGACAACGACATGCTCAAGAACCTCCGCATCGGCCTCGCCATGACCATGGGCGACGTCGACAGCCCCCTCGCCCTGTCCGACATCAACGGCGCCGATTATTCCAACCTGACCATGATCGACTACCCCGCCGTGGGCGTGATCACCGAGGACGGCATGCGGACCCGCATCGGGCTCGAACTGTCGTGGATCGTCGGCTCGTTCAGCGCCCGCGCGGAATACGTCACCATGAACCGTGAGGTCATCGTCGTGGCGACGGGCGCCGACGACGATTTTGACACCGACGCCTTCTATATCCAGTTCACCTACCTGCTCACGGGCGAGGCGAAGCCCCTCGAGAACCGCGTGGTCCCGAAGAACCCGTTCAGCGTGAAGGAAGGCAAGTGGGGCGCTTGGGAACTCGCCCTCCGGTTCGCGTCGCTGGACTCCTCCGACGCCCCGGACACGGTCCTGGGCCCCACCGCGAACTCGGAAGTCACGGAGATCACGTTCGGCGTGAACTGGTGGATGACCTCGAACGTCCGGCTCATGCTGAACTACGAAATGTTCCAGTTCGACGAGGACCTCGTGGTCCCCGGGGACACGCTCGGCGACCAGAGCATCTTCTACACGAGGCTCCAGATCGATTTCTAAGACTTCATGAAGATCTGAACACGTTCTTAATGATCCTTTGACGCAATGTTCATGTTCCTGGTTTACAAGGCGGTCGAAACGAGAGGAGGTTTCCCATGGTGAAGTACATCCTGGCGCTCCTGGTCCTGGCGGCGCCCCTGGCGCCCCGGCAGGAGTCGATCATCGCCGACCTGAAGTCGTACCAGAAGGTCGACGGGGTCGCCGGCAACCTGTCGAGCGAAGGCTCCGACACGATGAACAACATGATGGCGGGGTGGATGGAGGGGTTCCGCAAGATCTACCCCAACGTCAACCCCCAGGCCACGGGGAAGGGCTCGTCCGCGGCCTTCCCGGCCCTGATCGAGGGCGCCGCCCAGGTGGGCGCGATGTCGCGCGATCCCAAGCCCACCGAGCAGGACAAGTTCGAGCGGGCGTACGGCTACAAGGCCACGGTCCTGCGCTCGGCCTTGGACGCCCTGGCGATGTACGTCAACAAGGACAACCCGCTGGAAGAGATCACGCTGGAGCAGCTCGACGCGATTCTCTCCAAGGGCCGCAAGCGCGGCTACAAGGAGGACATCAAGACGTGGGGCCAGCTCGGTCTCAAGGGGGACTGGGCCAACCGGCCGATCAGCATGTACGGCCGCAACGCCGCTTCCGGGACCTACGGCTTCGTGAAGGACGGCGTCCTCAAGGGCGGCGACTACAAGGACACGGTCAAGGAGATGGCGGGCTCCGCGTCGGTCGTCCAGGCGGTGACCGAGGACCGGTACTCCGTCGGCTACAGCGGCATCGGGTACGCGACCTCCGGGGTGAAGAAGCTCAAGCTGGCCGAGAAGGCGGGCAAGCCCTTCATCGCCGCCGAGGCGGAGAACGTCTACAACGAGACGTATCCCCTGCGCCGGTTCCTCTTCGTGATCATCAACAAGCCGCCGAACCAGCCCCTGTCCCCGCTGCTCCGCGAGTTCTGCACTTTCATCTTCTCCAAGGAAGGCCAGCAGGTCGTGGACAAGGATGGCTACTTCCCCGTGCCGTCGGCGGTGGTGAATCAGGAGCTCGCGAAGTTCAAGTAAGCGCTCATGGAAGCATTCAGCTTTCAGCGGTCAGCCCCTGGCTGACCGCTGACTGCTGACGGCTACCCTTATGGACACCGGGCAGGTCGAGGCCCCTGATGCGCCCGCCCCCGCGCCGAGCTGGGCGGAGGCCGGCCGCCCCACGGCCTCGCTGCGCCGCCGGAAATTCCTCGACCGCCTGGCCCGGTGGGTGGTGAGCCTGGGCGGCATCGCCATCATCGCGAGCGTCTGCGGCATCTTCGTCTTCATCGTCTGGGAAGTGCGACCGCTGCTGTTCGGGGCGGACGCCGAGCCCCGTCCGGCCATCCCGCTCGTGTCGTCGTCGCGCGCGATCGCCGCGGGAGTGGACGAGCACGAGACCGTCGGGTTCGCCATCAGTGCCGCCGGCAAGCTCGAGTACTTCGCCCTCGAGAAGCACGCCGCGCCCACGGCCGTTCCGCTCGCCGGCGCCGCCGGTCGCGAGATCCGGAGCGCCCACCTTCCCCTCGGCCGCGCGGAAATGACCCTCGGCACGTCCGACGGATTCGCGATCCCCCTGACGCTCCACTTCGACGTGACCTTCGCCGGCAACGGGGAAAAGTCGACGCGGACGATCACGCCCCGGATCAAGGAGGAGCCCCCGGTCGCGCTGGATTCGACGGGCCAGGCGATCGTCTCCCTCTCCCGGCAGGAGGGATCCCAGGGGACCGCGGTCGCCGCCGTCACGGCGGACGGCCGCCTGCTCTATTTCACCGTGATCGAGAAAAAGTCGATGACGGGAAAAGTGACGCGTTCCGAGGAGCGCGTGGACCTGTCGGCCCGCCTCCCCGGTCCCGCCTCGGTGCTGGTCATGGATCACCAGCTCGAGAACCTGTACGTCGGCACGAAGTCCGGACATGTCGTCCACTTCGACCTGCGCACGCTCGCCGAACCGGCGTTCGTGGAGTCCCAGCCGGCGACGATTCCCGCGGGCACTCCCGTCACGGCCCTGGGCCTGCTCATCGGCGACCAGTCCCTGGTGATCGGCGACGCCCGGGGCGGCGTCCGGGTCTGGTTCCAGGTCGAGAATACGGCCACCGAGTTCGGCCGGTCGCTGCGGCCCACGCACGAGTTCTCCTCGCAGCCCGGGTCGATCACCTCGATCGCCCCCTCGGGCCGCGACAAGGGATTCGTGACGGCCGACGACAAGGGCAGCGTCTTTCTCCGGCACGCCACGTCGGAACAAACCCTCGCCACGCTCCAGGGTCCCGGGTCGTCGATCACGTGCGTCTCGCTCTCGCCCCGCGCGACCGGGCTGTTCGCGGCGCACGAGAACGGGACGATGAGCCGGTGGGCCATCGACAATCCGCATCCGGAGATCAACTTCCGGACGCTCTTCGGGCCCGTGTGGTACGAGAGCTATGCCGCGCCGGACTACGTGTGGCAATCGACGGGCGGGACGGACGATTACGAGCCCAAGCTCAGCATGCTGCCCCTGGTCATCGGGACGCTGAAGGGCACGTTCTACGCCCTCGTCATCGCCATCCCGCTCGCGATCCTCGGCGCCCTCTACACGTCGCTCTTCATGCACCCGATGCTCAAGTCGTACGTGAAGCCGACCGTCGAGGTCATGGCCGCCCTTCCGAGCGTGGTGCTGGGCTTCCTCGCGGGCCTCTGGCTCGCCCCCGTCATGGAGCGCATCATCCCCGCCATCGGCCTGATGTTCCTGTTCCTCCCCGCCTCGTGCCTGGCCGCGATGTTCCTGTTCCGGCTCCTGCCCGAGGGGATCCGCCACCGCCACGGCGAGAAGCTGGAGCTCCTGTGCATCATCCCGGCGCTGCTCTTCGCGGGCTGGGTCTGCCTCAAGCTGAACGCCCCCGTCGAGAATCTCCTCTTCGGCGGCGATTTCCGGCAGTGGGTCTACACGACCCTCGGCCTGCGGTTCGACCAGCGGAACGCGCTCGTCGTCGGCTTCGCGATGGGGTTCGCCGTGATCCCGATCATCTTCACGATCTCCGAGGACGCCCTGTCCAACGTGCCGCGCCACCTCTCCTCGGGCTCGCTCGCCCTCGGGGCGACCCGATGGCAGACCGCGGTCCGCGTCGTCCTTCCGGCCGCGGGCCCCGGCATCTTCTCGGCGATCATGATCGGCTTCGGCCGCGTCGTCGGCGAGACGATGATCGTGCTCATGGCCACCGGGAATACGGCGGTCAGGGACTTCAATCCGTTCACGGGATTCCGGGCCCTGTCGGCGTGCATCGCCACGGAAATCGCGGAAGCCCCCCACGGCGGGACGCTCTACCGGACCCTCTTCCTCGGGGCGCTCCTCCTCTTCGCCGCGACGTTCATCGTGAACACGGCCGCGGAGCTGGTCCGCCAGCGGATGCGCCGGAGGTACGCCCAGCTGTGAAAAACCTCTCCCGCCGCGGCGAGCCGTACATCTGGATCACGGGGGGCGCCCTCGCCGTCAGCCTCGTGATGACCCTCGGGCTCATCCTCCTGATCCTCGTCAACGGCCTCGGGGTCTTCTGGCCTTCGGAGATCGTGAAGATCTCCCTCAAGGACGGTTCGTCGGCCCTGGGGATGATCCGGACGCGCGAGGCGATTCCGAATCCGGACGATCCGAAGGCCCCGTTGAAGCATCGCATCCAGCTCCAGGTCGGGAACCGGGACGTGTACGGGCAGGACTTCCGGTGGATCGACGAGGACGCGATCCAGGGGCGGGACGTCCCGACCGGCGCGGTCCTCCTGGAGCGCCGGGAGTGGGGCCACTTCATCGGCCACCTCAAGGAGCTGAGGGTCGACGGCGCGGCGTTCGTCTCGGGGGCCGATGCGGTGTGGAACGAGATGGCGCCGAGGCTCGCCCAGGCCCGGAGACAGTGGGACGAAGTCCGGCACCTCGCGAAGCACGTGATCGGCGACATCAATCGCCGCCAGGATGCCCTGCGTCTCCAGGTCCGGGGTCGCGAGATGGCGGGGAAGCCCGCGGACGACCTCAACGCGAAGATGGCGGTCCTCCGCGACGAGTCCAACGCCAGGGAGTCCGATCTGCGGAAGCTCCGCGCCGAGATGGAGCGGATCCGGATCATCCTGGCGACGAACGAGGGGAAGGAGAAGGATCTCCTGCTCGCGGAGGTCGTCCGGGCCATCCGGCCGAACACGCTGGGGTTCTTCGGGAAATCGGGAATCTACGCCGGCCGCGTGTGGGAATTCCTGTCGGACGAACCGCGCGAGTCGAACACCGAGGGCGGCGTCTTCCCCGCGATCTTCGGCACCGTGATGCTGGTGTTCCTGATGACGCTGGCGGTCGTGCCGCTCGGCGTGCTGGCGGCGCTGTACCTGCGGGAGTACGCGCGGCAGGGGCCCCTCGTGCGCGCGGTGCGCATCGCCGTGAACAACCTCGCGGGCGTGCCGTCGATCGTCTTCGGCGTCTTCGGCCTCGGCTTCTTCGTCTACTTCATCGGCGGCGGCATCGACCGCCTCTTCTACCCCGAGGCGCTCCCGACGGCCACGTTCGGCGAGGGCGGGATCTTGTGGGCGTCCCTGACCCTGGCGCTCCTCACGGTGCCGGTCGTGATCGTCGCGACCGAGGAGGGGCTCGCCGCGGTGCCGCGGGACTACCGCAACGGCTCCCTCGCCCTGGGCGCCAACAAGTTCGAGACGACGTGGCGCATCGTCCTCCCGAACGCGCTCCCGGGCATCCTGACGGGCGTGATCCTGGCCATGGCCCGCGCGGCGGGCGAGGTGGCCCCGCTCATGATCACGGGCGTCATCAAGTACGCGCCCACGCTTCCCGTGGACGGCGACTTCCCGTTCGTCCATTTCGAACGCAAGTTCATGCACCTCGGCTTCCACATCTTCGACGTGGGGTTCCAATCCCCCAACGTCGAGGCGGCGCGGCCGATGGTGTACACGACCACGTTCCTTCTCCTGGTGATCGTCGTCTCGCTGAACCTGGTGGCGATCACCGTCCGGAACCGGCTGAGGGCGAAACTGAGATCGTCGACCTTCTAAGAGGCTTTATCATGGCCACATTGCAGGGATATCCGGTGAAAGAAGCGACCAGGACGTCCGGACGTGCGGCGGACGAAAAGGTTCGGTCCCGGGATCCCGGGAGCGGCGTTCCCGAGGGAATCGAACCGCTTCCCGAGACCGTCGAGGTCCCGAATCCGCTCATCAAGCTCCGCCAGGTCGAGCTTTTTTACGGCCCGAGCCAGGCGCTCAAGGGAATCACGCTGGACATCCCCCAGCGCCAGGTGACGGCGTTCATCGGGCCCTCGGGCTGCGGCAAATCGACGCTGATCCGGTGCCTGAACCGGATGAACGACCTGATCGAAGGGGTGACCATCAAGGGCTCGATCCAGATCGGGGACCTGGACATCTATGCCCCCGGCGTCGACCCCACGGCCCTCCGGAAGCGCGTCGGCATGGTCTTCCAGAAATCCAATCCGTTCCCCAAGACGATCTTCGAGAACGTCGCCTACGGGCCGCGCATTCACGGGATGAAGAATCGCGCGCAGCTGACGGAAATCGTCGAGAAGAGCCTGACGCGCGCGGGCCTCTGGGAGGAGGCCAAGGACCGCCTGAACCACAGCGCGCTGGAACTCTCGGGCGGCCAGCAGCAGCGGCTCTGCATCGCGCGGGCCCTCGCGGTCGACCCCGAGGTGCTCCTGATGGACGAGCCCTGCTCGGCGCTCGATCCGGTCTCGACGGCCCGCATCGAGGAGCTCCTCTTCGAGCTCAAGAAGCGGTACGCGATCGTGATCGTGACCCACAACATGCAGCAGGCGGGGCGCGTGTCGGACTACACCGCGTTCCTGCTCGAGGGCAACCTCGTGGAGTACAACACGACGGAACGGATGTTCACGAAACCCAACCTCAAGAAGACCGAGGACTACATAACCGGGAGATTCGGATAGACATCAGAAATCAGACATCAGAAATCAGTACTGAAGACTTCTGATGTCCGATGTCTGATGTCTGATGTCTACGAGGAGACCGATGCGACACTTCGATGAACAGATTCAAGATCTCCAGCAGCGCCTCGTCATCATGGGGCGGCTCGCCGAGTCGATGATCCAGGGCGTGCTGCGCATGCTCATCGAGCGCAACGCCGGGCTCTTCGAGGACGTCGAGCGCAAGGAGGAGGAGGTCAACGAGCTGCAGATCGAGGTCGACGACCGCGCGCTCAAGCTCGCGGCGCTCCAACAGCCGGTGGCCAACGACGTCCGGCTGGTCTTCATGGCCACGCGCATCGCGACGGAGCTGGAGCGGATCGCCGACCAGGCGATCAACATCGGCCAGAACGCCAAGCACCTCCTGACGGCGCCCCCGCTCAAGCCGTTCGTCGACATCCCGATCATGTCCAAGATCTGCCAGGAGATGGTGGCGAACAGCCTCTCGGCGTTCGTCAACCGCAACGTCGAGCTCGCGCAGGACGTGCTGAAGGAGGAGGAGAAGGTCGACGCCTTCCGGGACCAGATCTTCCGGGAGCTGCTCACGTACATGATGGCGGACCCGGCGACGATCCCGCGCGCGATGTCCCTGATCCTCATCTCGCGCAACCTCGAGCGCGTGGGCGACCACGCGACGAACATCGCCGAGGAGGTCATCTACCTCGTCCAGGGCCGGGACGTCCGCCATCGCCACGAGACCCAGACCCGCACGCAGCCGGTCCCGAAGGCGGGGCCGCGCGATTCGGGTCGCTGAGGGAATACCACATGCGACCGCAGACCGTCCTCGTGATCGACGACGAACGCGATCTCATCGAGCTCGTCCGCTACAACCTCGAGAAGGGCGGGTTCGACGTCATCGGGGCCACGAAGGCCGAGGCCGGCCTGGAGATCGCGCGGCTGAACTCGCCCGACGCCATCGTGCTGGACATCATGATGCCGGGGCAGGACGGCCTCGAAGTCTGCCGCCAGCTGCGGGCCGACGCGCGCACGGCGCGCATTCCCGTGATCATGCTCACGGCGAAGGCGTCGGAGGCGGATCGCGTCGTGGGGCTGGAGCTGGGGGCGGACGACTACCTGGCCAAGCCGTTCAGCCCCCGCGAGCTCGTGGCCCGCGTCCGCGCCATCCTGAGGCGGAGCGCGGGGGCCGCGGCCGACTCCGAGGTGCTCCGCCTCGGCGACCTCGTCGTGGACGTCCCGCGCCACGAGGTGAGCTGGAAGGGCCGTCCGGTGGTCCTGACGGCCACCGAATTCCGCATCCTCCACTTCCTCGCGGCCCGCGCGGGCCGGGTCTGCTCGCGGACCGACATCATCGACGACGCCCTGGGCACCGACGTCGCGGTCATCGACCGGACGGTCGATGTCCACGTCACGGCGATCCGGCGCAAGCTCGGCAAGGGGGCGGAGTTTCTCGAGACGGTGCGGGGCTTCGGCTACAAGTTCCGCGAAGCGCCCGCCGTCGCGGCCGAAGCCTCCGCCGCTTCGGCGGGGCGAAGGCCCGCCGCGGCCAAGGCCCCGTCGAAATCCGCGTCCAACGCGCGGTGATTCGGCCGGCTGTCATCCGTCAACCGTCATCCGTCATCGTTCGCTTGGATCCGGGGATCTTTGCAGTCCGGTACACTGTCTAGGATGTCCCAAGCTACCGTGCTCGTCATCGACGACGAGAAGGACGTCCTCGAGCTGCTCCGGTACAACCTCGAGAAAGGCGGCTTCGAGGTCATCGCGGCGCGGGACGGGGAATCGGGCCTGAACGCCGCGACCGCTTCACCTCCCGACGCCATTGTCCTGGACATCATGATGCCGGGGCTCGACGGTCTTGGAGTCTGCCGCCGCCTTCGCGAGGAATCCCGCACGGCGCGCATCCCGATCATCCTCCTCACGGCCAAGGGAGGCGAGGCGGACCGCGTCGTGGGACTCGAACTGGGCGCGGACGACTATGTCGTCAAGCCCTTCAGCCCGAGGGAGCTCGTGGCCCGGATCCGCGCGCTGCTCCGGCGCACCGCCCCGGCCGCGGGGCCGGGCGAGGCCATTCGACGGGGCGACCTGGTGGTCGACGCGGGACGCCACGAGGTCACGTGGGCGGGGAAGCCGGTCGCGCTGACGGCGACGGAGTTCCGGATCCTGCACTACCTCGCGGCCCGGCCGGGACGGGTCTGCTCGCGGTCGGACATCATCGATGCGGCCCTCGGCCGCGACGTCGCGGTGGTCGACCGGACCGTGGACGTGCACGTCACCGCGCTTCGCAAGAAGCTCGGGAAGGGCGCAGAGCTCCTCGAGACCGTCCGCGGATTCGGCTACCGCTTTCACGACGAAGGCTCTCCGCGCGCGAAGGGGCGCCCGTGATGTTCCGCCGCCTGTTCATTCCAATCCTGCTGATCATCGTCGCCCTCGCGGTCGCCGTCGGCTGGCACGGGGTGTCGCTGATGCGCACGGCCCAGCACGACGACATGAAGGACGCGCTGCGGCAGGAGGCGCGGCTCCTCCACTTCCTGGTCAAGGAAGACCTGGACGCCGGTCGCGCCGCCGACGTGCAACGCAGGATCCGCGGCCTGGGGAACGCCGCCGGCCGGCGGATCACGCTCGTCGCGGTCGACGGAAAGGTCCTGGCGGACAGCGAGGCCGATCCTGCCGCGATGGAGCCGCATCACCGGCGTCCGGAGATCGCCCAGGCGCTCGTCACCGGAGAAGGCGTCAGCGTCCGGCGGAGCGACACGGTGGGGCGGGAGCTCATGTACTACGCGTGGAAGCTCCCCGAGCCGGGGGGCGGCGTGCTCCGGATCTCGGTGCCGGTGGCCGGGCTGGAGGAGCACTACGCGGCGCTCACCCGGGGCCTGCTCCTGTTCGTCGGCGCGGCGCTCCTGGCGGCGGCGGGCGTCTGCTTCGTCGTGGTCCGGCGCCGGACGGCGCCGGTCGTGGAGTTGACGCGCGTCGCGGAACGGGTCGCCTCGGGCGACCTCTCGGTCCGGAGTTTCGTCCGGGAGCGGGGGGAGGTCGGGGCGCTCGCGAAGTCGCTCAACGCGATGACGGACTCGCTGGCCTCGCGGGTCGCGGAGGAGCGCAAGAGCCGGGCGGAGATCGAGGCCCTGCTCGCGGGCATGGATGAAGGGGTGATCGCGGCCGACCTGCAGCAGAAGATCCTGCTTCACAACCGGGCCGCGGCCGCGCTGCTCGACTTCGACGGCGCCGCCGCGTCCGGCCGCCTGCTCTGGGAAATCGTCCGGGAGGAGGCGGTGATCCGGGCGGCGCGCGAGTCGCTCGCCTCGGGGGGCCGGACGAGGTTCCAGGTCGGTCCCGTCCGGAACCGCCATCTCGACGTGTCCGTGTATCCGTGGCCGGCCGCGGGCGCGCCGGAGGGCGTCGTCATCGTGGCGCACGACGCGACGGAGTCGGTGCGCTACCAGGAGCTGAGGAAGGAGTTCGTGGCGAACGTCTCGCACGAGCTCCGGACGCCGCTGACGATGATCAAGGGCTTCGTGGAAACCTTGAGGGACGGCGCCTCGGCGGACCCGGTCAAGGGGCCGGAGTTCCTGGCGACGATCGAGAAGCACGTCGACCAGCTCACGAATCTCGTGAGCGACCTCCTCGAGCTGTCGCGCCTCGAGAGCCGGGAGGGCCTGCCGCGGCGGGCGCGGGTCGAGATGGCCTCGACGCTCGCCCGGGTCGTGGAATTCATGAAGCCGGCGGCGGAGAAGCGGCGGCAGTCGCTGGAGCTCTCGGTCAACGGGCGGCTGCACGCGGTCGCCGGGGATCCGGACTATCTCGAGCGCGCGATCAGCAATCTCGTCGACAACGCGATCAAGTACACGCCGGAGGGCGGGCACATCCGGGTATCCGCGAGGCAGGAGCAATCGCAGGTCGTGGTCGACGTGACGGACACGGGGATCGGGATTCCCCCGCAGGACGTCCCGCGCGTTTTCGAGCGCTTCTACCGCGTCGACAAGTCGCGGTCGCGGGAGATGGGCGGCACGGGCCTGGGCCTGTCGATCGTGAAGCACGTGGTCCAGGTCCACGGCGGCACGGTCGATGTCGAGAGCGTCGTGGGCAAAGGCACGACGTTCCGCGTGCGCCTTCCGGCCATCGTGGCCTGAGGAGTCGTGGATGACCAACACGGTCACTCAAGTTCGAGAGCTCCTGACCCAGGTGCCCGTCCCCCCCGGATACCGTTTGCCTCCTGGCGCGACCGACGCCGAACTCGCGGCCTTCAGGGCCGTTTCGGGTTTGGAGATTCCCAATGAGCTTGAGGAGTGGCTGAGAATCTCCAATGGACCCTTGGTCGGCGCCGGCGGGCTGTACGGCGTCGGTGAACAAGGGGAATCCAGGGCATCGACAATTGCCGAGATTTTGAATCTCCATCCTGGTTGGAAAGATCTCGGGTGGATTCCGGTGGGAGGGGACGGCTGCGGAGACTACTACGTGCTGTCGACGAAGAACCCCACAACCAATAGGAATGCCGTTCTCTTCATCGACTGCCACGAAGATGAATTGAAACCGGCCTACGCCGTCGCTTCGAATCTGTGGAGATTCTTGCGATTCCACCTCCGGTCGGAACTGGGACATCGGTATTGGCCTTTCGACAAGGTGCGGGTCCTCGAGGAGGATCCGGAACTCGAGCTTGTGAAGGGGGTCGTACTGCCTTGGCAAACCTGAGCCCCCTCAGGCTCGCTCCGGCCCTTAACCAGGTCTTAACCGAACGTTGACGATCCCCCGGGGCGCTGGTCTAATCGCCCCCATGTTCCGACTCATCCCCCGCGAAGAGAGTTTTTTCCCGCTTTTCGAGGGCGCCGCGAAGAACGTCCACGAGGGCGCCCTCGCCATGCTCGAATTCCTCGAGAAGTTCAACGATCCCGATGAACGCGCGAAGCGGATGAAGGACATCGAGCACACCGGCGACCGCATCACGCACGACACGATCGAACGGCTCAACCGGACCTTCATCACCCCTTTCGACCGGGAGGACATCCACGAGCTCGTCTCGAAGCTGGACGACATCCTCGATCTCATCGACACGAGCATGAACCGGATGGTGCTCTACAAGATCGAGAAGCCGACGGAGGACGCGCTCCTCCTCGCGCGCTGCCTGCGGCACGCGACGGCGCTGATCCTCGAGGCGATGCCGCTCATGAGGAACATGAGGAACGGGCCGGAGATCCTCCGGCGGTGCGTCGCCATCCACGGGCAGGAGAACGAGGCGGACCGGATCGAGCAGCACGCCCTGGCGAGCCTGTTCAACCAGAAGCACGACGCCACCGAGATCATCAAGTGGAAGGACATCTACGAGGATCTCGAGACCGC
>DASRJF010000355.1:0-4953 GCA_035649615.1 Planctomycetota bacterium
CGACGGCGAGCCGCAGGTCGCGCTCGATCGCCAGGTGCATGATCGCGTCGTGGATGAAGACCGCGTCGAACGTGCGGCGGAGGCGGAGCGTGCGCATGTCGCCGCGGAGGTGCTCGCACCCGGGGTTGAGGCGGCGGCTCGACTTGAGCATCGCGGGGGAGATGTCGACGAGGGTCATGCGGAAGCGGCGCTTCAGGTGGCTGGCGTTGTGGCCTCCGCCGCTGCCGAGTTCGAGCAGCGTCCGGGGCCGGGCGAACTTGAAAAGCAGCTTCGCGTAGATCGCGGCTTCGCGGCGGTAGTCCGCGGGCGGCGTCAGGAGCCGGAACCAGTCGGCGAACTCGGAGTAGAGCCTCACTCTTTCGAGGGCTGCCTCAGGAGGAGCCACACGGAGCCGCGCGGGATCGGGTTGGGCTCGAGCTTCGAGATCTCCTGCCAGGTGTCCGAGTACTCCTTCTGGTGCTTCTTCTGGTCCTCGGCGTTGGCCTCGCCGGAGAAGACTTTCTGCAGCTCCTCGAGGCGCTTCCTCAGGTGCGCGAGGCGGGTCTTTTCCTCGTCCGTCAGGATCTTGGGGGCGGCCTTCTCGTACCAGAAGTCGCCGACGAGGAGGTCGAGGCGGCCGTCGCCGTTCCAGTCGGCGACGCCGACCTTGGCGCGGACGCCGGGTCCCTCCGGGGCGCCTCCGTGGGCGACGGGTTTCTCCCAGCCGCCGGAGGATTTCGGGAGGAGCTCCACGCCCTTCGCGTAGGCGGGGTCGCCCTTCTTGCCCTCGTTGCGGTACCACCAGACGGAGCCGTCGCCCGAACCGACGAGGAGGTCGGTCCGTCCGTCGCCGTCCCAGTCGGCGGCGAGGGGGCCGGAATCGCTGTGGAGCTTGATGTCCAGGCCGCCCGCCTGGATCGCGCGCCGCTTGGAGGGGTCGAACGCGTGCTTCCTGGGCGTTCCCTCGTTGGGGATGTAGATGACGCGGCCGGAGATGTTGCCGATGTAGAGGTCGAGGTCGCCGTCGCCGTCGTGGTCGACGAGGCAGGGGACGGCGGCGAGCGCGTCCATCTCGTGTTTGTCGGGCGCCTTCCACGGAGGTCCGGCGCTCAGGTTCTTGCCGTCGGAGCCCTTGAGGATCTCGCCCGGGGCGAACGCGCCCTTCTTCTCGAGGCCGCGGAAGAAGTAGAGGTCGCCGGGCCAGTAGGAGCCGGTGAGGATGTCGTTGAAGCCGTCGCCGTCGAGGTCCGCAACCTGCGGGGTGAATCCGACGCATCAGCCGGTGGGCGTGGTGACGACCTTGCCGTCGGCTTCGAACCACGACAGGGCGGCGAACTTGGGGGCCTGGTTCGTGCCGACGTTGCGGAGGATTTTCATGCGGCCGCCGCCGAACTGTCCGACGAGGAGGTCGCGCTTGCCGTCGCCGTCCCAGTCGTAGAGGGCGGGGGTGGCGTGTCCGATCTCGGTGTCGATGGGCTGCCCGTCGGATTCGAGGCGGACGGGCTTCCCGAGCTCCTGCGCGAGGGCGGGGGTCGCGGCGAGGAGTGAAATGACCGCGGCGAGAAGGCGCATATCAAACCCTCCGGGCTGAATGGGTAGAGTATAGCTCGTAATGGATGAAGAAGGTCCGGCGGTGGCTCCGGGGACGAAGTCATGTCCCGCGTGCGGGGGGAAGCTCGTGCCGATCCTCTACGGGCTGCCGGACGCGGAGGCCGGCCGGGCGGCGGAACGGGGCGAGATCGCGCTGGGCGGGTGCACCCTGATGGGCGACGATCCGAAGCTCAGCTGCATCTCGTGTGGTACGGCGTTTTGGATTGCCGGTAACGACCGGATGGGGCGGCCGTCGGAATAAGACGATGACGCGCTACGCGATGAAGCAGAAGTGGCTGAGTTTCGGGAACGACTACTCGGTCTTGGACGAGTCGGGGAACGAGGCCTATTTCATCGACGGCCGGGCGTTGTCGTTCGGGGACAAGCTCTCGGTGCAGCGTCCGCGCGGGACCGAAGTGGCGTTCATCGCGCAGCGGCTCCTGGCGTGGGGTCCGACGTACGAGATCACCCGGGAGGGGCGGGTCGCGGCGATCGTGAAGAAGAAGCTCTTCACGTTCTTCGGATGCAAGTTCGAGGTGGACGTCCCCGGGCCCGACGACCTGGTTGCGGAGGGCGACTTTCTCGAGTGGGAATATGCGTTCCTGCGCGAAGGGAGGCGCGTCGCGCAGGTGTCGAAGCGCTTCTTCGCCTGGACCGACACGTACGGGATCGAGGTGGCGCCCGGCGAGGACGACGACGTCATCGTCGCGAGCGCGGTGGTGATCGATCTCTGCTGCCACGAGGACCGGTCCTGACCGTCGGTCGTATAATTCTGTCGATGCTTCGCAGTACCGCCGCGGCGCTGGCCATTGCGCTCCTGGTGCAGGATTCCGCCACCTCGGACTCCGAGAAGTCGAAACTCCACGACGAGTTGGCCGCCTCGGCACTCGACACTGGCGAACAGCTCATCAAGCTAAAGGCGTGGGACGAGGCGCGGGCGTTCCTGGAGCTGGTACGCGCGAAGTCCGACGCGCGGGCCGAGGCGCTCGACAAGCTCATCGCGAAGACCGACAAGCAGACGTCCGGCTTGAGGTGGGACGCGAAGTCATCCGATCTGGTGAAGGCGTTCGGTTCCGAGAGGGCCAAGAAGTTCTTCGCCTTCGCGAAAGCGTGGAAGGAAAAGGACGCGGAGGCAGCGCGCTGGACGCAGGCCGAGGGGGAGATCCTCGACGACCTGCTCGACTATGTGAAGGCCTACGCTCGATTGACCCAGATCCGCGCGCACTACGAATTGCCGAAGACTCGCTTCGACTGGAAGCTGAGCGTGCCCGCCGTGTGGCATGCGAGGTACATGTTGCACAATCCGAAGGATGCTCAAGAGGTTGAGGGCAATAACGGCTTTACTAAAGAGGGCAGCATTGCCGGACGAAACTCAATATCAAATCATGCCGAGTCCTTGAATGAACTCATTGAGGCTCTAATTCATGCTGCCTTTCATAGAGTTTACATCTTCCATCCAAATCTGCAGCGAACAGGACTAGGTCAAGCCAAGGGAGCGGTTACATCGAGTGCAATCGATGTTCAATCCGGTCTTAGTACTTCTGACTCTCCAACACTTGTACTGACTATCCCTAAGCACCGAGCTACTGAAGTCCCGACTACTGGATATGACGACCACACAAGGCTTGCAGATGGCAAGTCGATGAAGGAAATGGGATACCCAATATCATTGATCTTCTATAACCCTGGGATTAGACCAAAGGACGTAAAGGCCCAGATCACGGCTGACTTGAAGGAAATTGAGGTCCAGACAAGTACGCCTGACAGTCCAGCCTTGCCAAGGCGGTACCCGAACAACAAGAACGCAATCATCCTACTTCCGAAGGCTCCCCTGAAGGCAAGGACAAGCTATTCCGTTGTCGTCGAATACAGCGTTGCGGGGCAGATGTGCAAGATGGAATGGAGCTTTACGACTGGACGCTAGAACTCAACGCCCAACCCTAGTGACAGGCTGTACATTCTCTCCGCAGAATATCCATCTCCAATACTGCCGAGGCTCAAACTAGCTACAGCTCGACCCTGAATACCTCCAACCTTCGCATTAAGACCAACAAACGACCCAACGTAGGCCCCGACAGTGTTCATCGTTTCGTCCAATTCAAAAGTCGCTGAGTTGCTTCTACCTTCTCCAAATTCAACCTTACTTGCTGATCCACCGGCTTCTACACCCAACTGACATCCAACGACTCCGAGATTCATCTCGAAGATCGAAAACCTGCCTAACAATGTGAATTGCCACTCCATCGTAATGTCTATGGAGGCATCCTCAATAAAGTCCGGCATACTTGAATTGCAATTCGTAACCTGCGTCTTAGACCTCCCTTCTACCTGTTGGTAGGCAATTAGTGCGATGTCGAAGCGGCTCCAAGTAATACCTAGACTGATTCCTGTCGCGTCTTCGAATGCGATTGAGTCTGGTTTCCCAGTAACACAACATGACTCCGAATTGCTCAAGGTTCCATCAACGCTAAAAGAACCATCGATCTTCCAAGACACCCCCATCTGCCTGATAGCCGAGATGTACAGAGTTGGCGAATCCAGTGATTGCAACACTGTCGAAGACACAGAATCCAGCGCTCCGATCGTGGAATTACCTTCTTGATGCTGCGGAGGTTCTTGTGGGTCTGTGGAAGGCCCTCCCGCTGGATCTGGATCTTTCATGGGTGGTTCCTCGTCCGGAGGATCACCCGGCGGCCCGTCACCTCCACCTTTCGGCGGCGGATCTGGAGCAGGCGGCGGCGGAGCGCCTGGGGGCGGATCGCTCGGCGGAGGATCCGAAGGCGGCGGTGTCCCGTCCGGCGCGCCACCCGGACCGCCCGGTGGCGGCGGATCCGGGGGCGGATCGGTCCCTCGACCCGGCGGAGCGCGCGGCGGATCAGACGCCGGCGGAACTTCGGGTGGCGAGCCGGGGCCAGGCCCCCCAGGCGGTGCGGGTGGCGGATCGGGCGGCGGGGGCGGGAACGGCGGGGACGCCAGGACAATCCCACCCGGATCGTCCAGCTGAGGCGGCTTCCTCTTTCCCGGCGGCGCCGCCCCGCCCGTCCAGCATTCCCATCGGCGACCGTCGAAATCGATCCGGCATTCCTTCAGCCCCTCGGGCATCCGCCACTTCACCGGCCGGACGTCGTAGCCCGACTCCTTTCCGCCCGTGAACGTGCCGATCGTGAATTCGACACCGTCCGCCTCGGCCAGCTGGACGAGCGCAAAGGGCGCCCGCGGCTCCTGGCGCGGACCGATCAGGACCACCTCGCGCGGCTTCGACGCCGTCCGCTGCAGCGCCGCCCAATCCAGCGCGTCCCGACCGCCCGTCCCGGAAAGCTCCGGTCCCCCCGCGTCGATTCACGTCCACCCCGCGTCGGCCGCGCCACGCTCGCGGAGAAATTT
>DASRJF010000356.1:0-5177 GCA_035649615.1 Planctomycetota bacterium
CAAATCGCAAATCGCCAATCGTCCCTCGAATTCAGATCAAGGAATCCCGCTCCGGTGGCCGATAATTCCCCTGACGTTGCAAAGCATCCAAGAGGGGGGATTCGCATGACCACCACCGCCAAGATCGCCATTGCCGCCGTCATCGTCGCCGCGCTCGCGGCCGTGATCGGCTACGACCTGATGTACGGGAAGCCGAAACCCGGCGCCGGGAACGCCGAGACGGCGCCCCGCAACGACTCGGGCCTGACCCTCCTCACCGACCCCCCGGCACGCTCGCCCGGCGAGATCATCGGCGACGCCGAGCGCCGCGAAGGCGGCACCGGCACGGTGAACGCCCCCGCGACGGGCTCCGAATCCACGACCGTCCCCTCCCATCCGCCGCCGCCGCCCGTCGAGACGGCCCCGGCCAACGAGGAATACGTCGTCCAGTCCGGCGAGACGCTGGCGGACATCGCCGAGCGGAAGTACGGCGACCAGAACAAGTGGACCGTCATCGCGAAGGCGAATCCCGGCGTGAATCCGAACCGGATGCGGATCGGGACGAAACTGGTCCTCCCCAGCGAGGCGGCCACGGTCCAGGCCGTCCAGGCCGCCGAGACCGCGGCGGCCGAAGCCGCCGCTCCGCCCGAGGACGGACGGCCGCGCACGTACACGATCCAGGCGGGCGACGTTCTGTCGAAGATCGCGAAGAAGTTCTACGGCAGCGCGGCGGCCGCGGCGCGGATCCAGGAAGCCAACCCCGAAGCCCTCAAGGACGCGGACTTCCTGATCGTCGGATCGAAGATCGTGCTCCCCGAGGCCCCCGCCCGCGCCCCCGTGACGGTCTCGACGGGCGAGCCCGGCACGTCCCACACGACGGCGCGGGTCGATCCCGCCCAGCCCACGGGCCGGACGCATGCGGTCGCCCGCGGCGAGAGCCTCTGGAAGATCGCCGAGAAGCACCACGGCGGGATCGGCGTCCTCGCCTACATGGACAAGCTCGTGGCGGCGAATCCCGACAAGCTCGCCTCGAAGAACACCGCGCTGCGCACGGGCTGGGTCCTCGCCCTGCCCGATTCCGAGTAGTCCGCTCAACCCGACTTCACGAAGGGCCGCCCGGTCAGGGCGGCCCTTTTTCATTTAATCGGACAACCGCTATCATGGGCCCATGGTCGTTCGTTTCGCGTGCCCCTCCTGTTCGTACGACACGTCCGTGCCCGATGAGTACAAGGGCTCCCCGCTCAAGTGTCCGCAGTGCGCCGCCAGCTCCGTCGCCGGCGCGGGGCCCGACGGGGAGCCGGCGCGCCCCTGCCCCTTCTGCGCCGAGCCCGTCCGCGCGGTCGCGCGCAAGTGCCGCCATTGCGGGGAGATCATCGATCGCGGCCTCGCGATCGCCAAGCAGCAGGACCGGCTCCGCGAGATCGAGCGGCGCCAGGCCATCCTCCTGACCGAGGTGCCGGGCTCGCGCGCGGCCTTCATCTGCGGCGTCCTGTCGGTCTTCTTCTCCCCCTTCATGATCATCGGGCTCATCCTGGGCAGCGTCGCGGTCCTGCTCGGGTTCGGCTCGCTGAAGGAAGCGGCCCGCTACCCGGGCTTGGAAGGCCCCCGCCGGTCGCGGACGGCGATCCACCTCGGCATCGTGGGCATCGTCGCGAGCGTCGTCGTCATGGCGATGGTCTTTCCGAAAATCCGCCGGCAGCTCAACACGGACCGGATCGCGGAGATCCACGGCGCCGCGGACGGCGAGTCGTGTTGCTTCAAGGTTGATTCTGAAGGTTGAGGATGCTCTTGCAGCACCCGAGTGGAACCGGGCGAACGGAGAGTTTGAAGTCCTGCGTCCTGGGTCCAAGGTTCGCCCTTGGTCCCATGTCCAACGTCACCGGACGAACCTTGGACCGCGTCGCCTCCGAAGGGACCGCGTGGCACGTGAGTAATTCACCCTGGATGCGACACTAGCCCTCCATGCTCTTCCTGCCTTTCGATCGGCGGATCAACGACCGGATCCCGTGGGTCGTCTTCATGCTGGTCGCCCTCAACACGGCGATCACGATCCACACCTATTTCGGGTTCGACGAGGCCCGCATCGTGGCCATTTTCCGCGAGTGGGGGGCGATTCCGACCGGGCTCGAGGCACGGACGTGGATCTCGCACCTGTTCCTCCACGCGGGCCCGGCCCACCTCGTGGGCAACATGGCGTTCCTCATCCTCTTCGGGATGAACGTGGAGCGGCGGCTCGGGTCGGCGGTGACGCTCGTTCTCTACCTGCTGTCGGGCTTCGCGGCCCTGGCGCTCTTTGCCGTCTTCAACCAGGGATTCAACGAGCCCCTGGTGGGGGCGTCGGGCGCCATCTCCGGAATCGTCGGCATGTACCTCGTCCTGTTCCGGAAGCGCACGGTCGAGGTGATGTGGTTCGCGTTCGTGGTCGGCGGAATCATCCGCCTGCCCTCCCTCGTCGTGGCCTCCCTCTGGATCGGACTGGAGCTCCTCCAGGCGGTCATGCTCAACGAAAAGGTGATGGTCGCGCACTGGGCGCACGTGGGCGGGTTCGCGGGCGGATTCGGGCTCGCGGTCCTGCTGGTCCAGTTCTACCGCGGCCATCCCGAGGTGTACGCTTCCGACACCCAGCGGCGCGTCCGCGACAACTTCGATGAGAAGGCCTACATCCCCGACGCCCCGTCGAGGCCGAACCCGAACGGCTTGAGGCTCGTGGCCCGCGAGTGGCGGCCGTTGACGGCGGCCCTGCGGCGGATCATCGACAGCGTCGCCCCGGGGTCGGGAGCCTTCTCGACCCCGTCTCGGCTGGTGGGAGGTCTCGCGCCGCCGCAAGCGGACGACCTGAGGATGCGGCTGGAACGCTCGGGATATTCCGTCGCCGTCCTGCCCCAGGAGGACGAGTCCCCCGCCGCGCCGCTCGTCTTCCTCGACCGGCTCGAGGCGGACGGAAAAGGGCTCGTCCTCATCGACGGCCACGGGGCCCGGTTCGCGATCGACCCCCGCCTCGTCGTGCGGGTCCAGTCGGGAACGGTCCGGGGATCAACGTCGATCGTGGACGTCGTGACGCGCGATCCTTGGCGCCGCTTCCGATTCAGCGCCGCGACGGCGTCCATGCCCTTCGATCTCGTGGCGGAGACGCTTCGCGGGGCGCTCCCGGGGCGGGAAGATAACGGGGCGTCTTTCGGCTCGCTGGCGGAGATGGACGAGTACTTCCGCTGGAGACTTCAGGGCGCGGCCTGATCGGAATTCCGCCTGGCCGCCGGTTGATTCTCGGGGTGGTGGCCGCGGCCGTTGAGGGGCGGGTGCTTCGCCGCCTTCGCCGCGATCGCCTTCCGCTTCTCTTCGTCTTCCTTGGCCTTGGTGATCTTGAGGTTGAGCGCCTCGATGTCGATGCAGATGTGGTAGATCCGCTCGTTCAGGTCGTCGGCCTCGTCCTGCATCTTCATGTATTTCTCGATGAGGGCGAGCTTTTTCGCCTCGAGCTCTTTGACCTTGTTCTCTTCTTCGTCCACGGTGTTACCTGCCCTGCCTTATTGTAGCAGACCTCCCGGCGCACGCATAAATGGAGCAGCCCCCGAAATAATCCCAACAATCGGCATGGTGGGCGGTCGTGCATCCCGGGCAAACTCGCCCGTCCGGACCGACATCATGCGAGCAGACGGGGCACGTTCCCGAGGGGCGGATGTGGAGCGGGGCCAGTTCCACGCCGGGGTGGCCAAGGCCCCGGATCTCGCGGAAGAGCTCGATGGCGGAGTCGACGAACGCCTCCAAGTCCCTCGGCCGGTCCATCAGACTGCGGTAGTTCGTCACCGTGACCCCCGCGGGCCCGACGTCCAGGCCGGCGCCGGGGATCGTCCTGCGCTCCGTGCCGACCTGGCCGGCCACCGCCACGAGCCGCCTCCATGACGCCGGGAGTTCGCGGCCGGGCTCGACGTCGATCCGGTAATGGCGGTCGAACGCCGCCTCGCCGGAAGGCGCTTCTACGCCGCCCCGCAGGGGCTCGAACTTGCCGAGCGAGCGTGGCGTGACGCGCCACCGCCGCTCCCGTCCCGCGTCGAAGCGGACGCGCGTCCACTCGGGGAGCCTCATCGCCCCGTGCCGGATCGTGAGGGCGGCGGGCACGCCGTCGACCCGGAATTCGACCCGGGTTTCCCCGAGATCCGGATCCTTGACGACGGCGCCTCCCAGCCGGGCCGCGACCCGGTCGAACGCCGCGCCCAGCCGTCGCCTTCGGGCCACGACAAAGATCAGGATGAGCAGGGGCGCCAGGACCAGGCCGATGACCGCCTGGACCAGGTTCACGACCAGGGAGAAGTCGTCCATGACGGCCTTCATTTTATCAGGCCCGGAACTTCGTCCGGCAGCCGAAGATCGCGCAGCCGCCGAAGTACTTCCAGCACTCGCGGTGGTGCGGCGTCCGGCACGACGGGCACGGCAGCGCGGCGTCGGCGACGGGATGCCCGCACACGGGGCAGGCGGAGCCGGAGCGCGACCGGACCGGATCCAGCGCGACCCCAGCCGCGTCCAAGAGGCCCTCCGCCTTCTGGAGAATGAGGATGCCCGCCTCCACGAACGACCCCAGGTCGGCCGCGTCGCCCACCAGGAGCCGGGTCACCCTCAGGACGATCCCTTCCGGGCCGATGTCCAGCGTGGGGTCGACCAGGCCGATCAAGGCCCGGCGAAGGCGGGGATCCAGGAGCTCCCGGGCCCACGTCGGATGGGACGACTCGATCCAGAACCGGTCATCGAAGAGGGGATTGTCGAGCCGGATGTCGACCCCGCCCAAGAGTCGGCGAAGGTGGCTGGCCAAGCCCTCGGGGACGACGCGCAGCCGCCGGTCCGAGGGCCGGTTGAAGTGGAGCCGGGTCCACTGCTCGGTGAAGGTGACTTCGCCCGCGACGCCCGCGATGCGGATCTCGAGCCGGTCGGCGCCCAGGAACCGGCCCTTGACGACGCGTCCGTTCCAGCGCCCCGCCAGCGATGCCAGGAGTACGCTGCGCGGCCGCTTCCCGAGACGCCCGAAAAGCACGGCGGCCAGGACCGGCAGCACCAGGAGCGCCACGAGCAGCCAGTTGCCGGACGGATCTCTCATGCGGCCGCCCGGGGACGTCGCGGCCGTCCCGCGCAGCCGAACATCGCGCACCCGCCCGAGTACTTCCAGCAGTCGTCGTGGTGCGGCGTGGCGCACTGGGGACACCGGGTGC
>DASRJF010000357.1:0-9867 GCA_035649615.1 Planctomycetota bacterium
GCGCATCGGCAAGCAGGTCACCCTCCAGCGGTCGACCGGCGTCGTCAAGGACGTGAAGGGCGACCGCGTCGTGCTCACCGTCGCCGGCGGCACGATCGAGCTCAAATTCAGCGAGATCGCGTACGACGTCCGGCTCGACGACATCAAGAAGGAAGGGCTCCTCCCCGCGAAGAGCGCCGAAGAGGCGGTCTTCCGGTTCGCGGGCGGCAAATCCGTCGCCGCCCTCGCGACCGCGCGCGGACTGCCGGCGGGCGACGATCAGAGCCGCGCCCTCGGCGCGATCGCGGGCTGGGTGCTGCAGGAGATCGACAAATCCCTCGCCGCCGGCCCGACGGTCAAGGCCGCCGAGGAGCTCGCGGCGGGCTGGGCCAAGCAGGCCGACCTGGTCGCGGCGGGGAACGGGTCGATCCGGAAATTCATCGACGCCGTACTCGCGCCGAAACTCGTCGAGGAGGCCGACGCGCTCGTCGAGAAAGACCGCAAGCAGGCGCGCAAGCTCCTCGATCTCGCGGCGTCGCTCTGCAAGTCGGACGACATCGCGGCGAAGGTCGCGGAGCGCCGGTGGGCCGTCCTCGACAAGGGCGAGTGGATGGCGCTGTCGCTCGACGCGCTGGCGTACGACGGCGGCGAGCTCAAGGGCAAGGTCCTGGCCTACGAGGACACGGAAAAGACCGAGAAGAACAAGGTGACGGGGCTGAGAATCACGTCCCTCGGAATCTCCTGGGACGAGATCTCGGGGATCCGCGCGCGCGTCAAGCCGGGGAAGACCGACATGTTCGACATGCGCGTGATTTTCGGAAAGGGGCGGGAGAGCCATTCCGTCGTCGTCCAGCCCAACGAGGGCATGGGCTACCGCGTCCACTTCCAGGAGGGGAAGGAGCCCAAGGTCGGCGCGGGGTCGTCGCGCAAGGTCCCCAAGAAGGCGGACTACGAATTCACCGCCCAATGGGAGGGTAAAAAGTGGAAGGTCTCCGTGTCCGGGACCGAGATCGACTCGTTTGAAATGGCCGAGGATCCGATGGAGCTCATGTTCATCGCCAGCGACGGCTCGGCGGAGCTCCTGGGCCTGCAGGTGAGGCGGAAATGACGCTCGCGATTCTCCTGGCCTTCGCGCTTCCGCAGGCGCCCGACACGCTGCCGGCCTTTCTCGCCCAGCTCGAGAAGGACCGGACCTCGGGCACGGCGCCCGCCGAGCTCCTGGCGCGTCTCGAAGCTTGGGTGAAGGGGAAACCCCCGGACCTCCAGGCCCGGCTCGCATGGAATCGGGCGTACCTGGCATCGACCCAGGTCCTCAATGCGCACCGGGCGGAATGGCTCAAGCGGAACCTCGGCAAGAGCCTCTCGTTCGGCGGCGTCACGGGCGTCGTGCGGGACGTGAAACCGGACCGCGCTCTCCTCGACGTGGCCGGGAAGGAAACCGAGATCCTCTTCGCCTCGCTGTCGCCCGACAGCGGCCTCGCGGAAGTCCTTCGCGACGGACTCCTGGCCGCGAAGTCGCCCGAAGAAGCGATTCTCCAGTTCGCGGCGGGCCGCCCCGATGTCGCCCTGGCCCTGGCGCGGAAGCTGGAGCCCGCGGCGACGCGGGATCGCGCGCTGGCCGCTCTCGTGGGGCACGAGCTGCAGGCCGCGGATCGCTCGATGGAGGCCGGCAAGATCCGCGCCCTCGCGGACGAGCTGGCCGCCGGCTGGACGAAACACGCCGACCTGATGGACGCCGGCCAGGGCGCGCTCCGGCAGTTCGTCGAGGCCGAGCTTCTCGAGAAGCTCTACGGGGAGGCCGACAAGATCGCCGCCCGGGACCGCAAGGCGGCGCGCAAGCTGATCGACCTCGTCCCCACGCTCACGAAATCCAAGTACGTCCTCGAAGACCTGGAGCGGCGGCAGTGGAAGCTCGTCGAGCGCAACCAGTGGCATCCGGTCCGGCTCGAGTTCCTGCCTCCCGGGGCCTCGACCTTTTCAGGCTCGGCGTTCGTCCTGGAAGACAAGGCGGACGGAGCCGAGGCGTCCACGTTCGACGTCAACGACCTTCCCGGGCCGTGGAAGGAGATCTCCGGATTCCGCGCCAAGGTCCGGGTCGGCACCATGGAGGTGGTCGACATGCGCCTCGGATTCGACGTGCCGGCGAAGTACCACGCCGTCGGGATCGACACGGTCCTCCAGAAGGCGGTGTACGCGTTCTTCGCAAGCCGGCTCGAGATGTCGGGAAAGGAATCGAAGGCGGTCCCGAAGCGGCCGGAATATGAGATCCGGTTCGAGCTCGAAAAGGACCTGTGGAAGATGTCGGTCGACACCGTGGTCATGAAGATGGCGAGGGCGACCCAGGATCCGATGCAGATCCTCTTCGTCTACCACAATGGGAAGTGCGAACTGCTGAGTCTGGACATCCGCAGGAAATAGTCCGCCTTCGCTCTGTTTCTGTCTCTGCCGATCAATTCCTGTCTGAGCTACGGCGGGATGATGTTCAGGCTTCAGTGACGGGTCCGTACAATTCCGGCCGCCGGTGCCCGATCCGGTCCACTTCGTAACGCCCCGGCACGATCACCTTGCGGCTGTGCACACTCTGCTCGAGATCGAGGTCCGCCGTCAGGAGCGCCTTGCCGTCGCCCGCCGCCGCGCGCAGGTCGCCCGCGCAGTCGATGATGCGCGACCTCCCCAGGAACCGGAAGCCCGACTCCTCGCCGACCCGGTTCGCCGTCGCGACATGGAGGTGGTTCTCGTGCGCCCGCACGAACGGCGAGTAGTCGCACGAGATCGAGGCCGCCTCCGGCCAGTTCGTCGGGACGCACAGGAGCTGCGCCCCGCCCAGCTTGAGCACGCGCGCCGCCTCGGGAAACGCGAGGTCGTAGCAGATGAGCACGCCGATCTTGCCGAACGGCGTCGTGAAGACGGGCAGGCCGCGATCGCCCTTCGCGGCGAAGCGGTCGACGCCGAGGAAGGGGAGGTGGTTCTTCCGGTAGACGCCCGCGACGACGCCCGGCCCGATGACCGCCGCGGAGTTGTAGAGCGCGCCCGTCGCGGGATCCCGCTCCAGCATCCCGACGATCGCCCACCGGTCGCGGTCGCGGCACGTCCGCGCGATGAGCTCCGTCGACGGCCCCGGGATCGGCTCCGCGGCGCGGACGGCCTCCTCCGCGGATTCGAACCCGTACCCCGACAGCGCGCACTCGGGGAAGACGATCAGGTCCGCGTCGACGTCCGCGACCTGTCGCAGGATCGCGTCCAGGTTCGAGGGCACGTCGCCGAGCCTGGGGGCGAACTGGTAGACCGCGAGTCGCATCGGCCGGAGTGTAGCACTATCATGAACCCGTAGATGCACGCGACGCATCATCGCTACGAGAACCCGCGGCCGCTCTCGCTGTTCGTTATGAGCCCGCTGGAAACCGCGGCGTTCGGGATGCTCTGGCTCGCCGTCCTCCGTCTGTATGCCCCGACGTGGAACGGCATGGCCCTGTTCATGACTGTCAATCTCGTGTCGGGAGTGCTGGGCCATGTCGGCGTCGACCCGCACCCCCGCATCTGGAGCCGCGTCCCGGGCCTCAAACTCGTGTCGACGAGCGTCTTCCACAACCGGCACCACCTCGAGCGGGACCGGAACCTGGGTTTCTACACGGTCATCTGGGATCGGCTATTTGGCACATGGGCGCCTGCACGGGAAACCGGGCCGGGCCCATAATCACTCCCAGATTGAGCGGTCACGAAAGTGAAGGTGCCCGCTATCATTCCTGCGTGAGCTACGACCTATTCTTCCTGGTTCCCAAGGACCGAAAGCCGCCCAGCTACGAAGAGTTCGTCGCCTGGTTCAAGGACCGGGCGAACTACTCCAACCCTGAAAATCCGGGCTGGTACGAGAACGAAATGACCGGAGTCTATTTCTCGTTTGCTTGCGATGAAGAGGAGGAGCGGGAGGAGGCGTTGCCGGACGGGCTGAAATCGGCGCAGATGTCGTTCAACATGAACTACTTCCGACCCCACATTTTCGGGTTGGAGGCCGAGCCGGAAGTGGCCGCCTTCGTACGTCGGTTCGACTTGAGGGTGGAGGATCTCGAGCCGGCCGGAGCGGGCATCGGCGCGTATACGAGCGAGGCTTTCCTGAGGGGATGGAATGAGGGAAACGCGTTCGCCTACAAATCGTTCGAGGGAAAGGGAAACTTCGGGACCCAGACGCTTCCCACAGCGGAGATCGAGCGTTGTTGGAGGTGGAATCTCGGTGTCACGGCGCTCCAGTGCTCCTTGGGAGACCAGATCTTCGTCCCCCGGATTGTCTTCATTCAGATCGCGGGAAAGGTGCAGAGCATGGCAATCTGGCCAGACGGTCTTCCGATCGCGCTCCCCGATGTCGACCAGGTCCTCCTCGGCCGCCAGGAGCTGGCGCCGAAGAAGCTCTTCGGGCGATCCAAGAAGGACACGACCCTCATGGCTCGTGGCGGGCTCGAAGCTGTCCTGCGGTTCGGCATCCGGATCAAGGAGCCGGTGCCTCACACGCTCTTTCGCTCCTCCAAGACCATGCCCGCGGAGATCGAGGCCTTCTTCAGGAAATTGAAATCCGACTCGCCGAAACTCGAGGGCATTGCCGTCGATCACATCCTGAATCGGGAGCTTCTCGAGAGTTCCAACGGGGGGTGATCGATTAGACCTATCGTTCACAGTTGACTCGAGGTCCGTCGGTCCATTTCGCCTATGTCCGCCGGCCCACCCATTTACCACAACCTTGGGGCCGCATTCCCGGCCTCAACGTGGTCTCGACAAGCGTCTTCCACAACCGGTACCACCTCGAGCGGGTCCGCAACCTGGGTTTCTACATGGTCATCTGGGACCGGCTTTTCGGCACGCTGGCTCCGGCCCGCGAAAAGTAGTCGCGCCGCCGAACAAAGAAGTCCCGTGGCCAGTCTAATACCTGTCCTGCGTCCGCGGTCCCGCCGGTCCGTGACTTCGGATTTCGGACCGTGAACGCAGGACTTCTGCACGCGTGCCCCGATTTCTCCACCCATGATGGGTGGCTGAGGCGTATTATTGAGTGGAGCGGGCGGTCAGAGGGGGACTCCGGGGCGCCGGCGACCAGGGGAGGCGGCCATGAGTGACCCAAAGCTGTTGCACATCTACTGGCTCGACGCGAAAGGCGCCGAAGCCTTCATCGTCGGGAATCGAGCCGGACTGCTGGTCTTGCGGCACGCCATCCAGGCCGCGATCGAGAAGGGCAAGACGGTCGGCGAGCAGGTCTCGGCTGCCGACGGCGAAGCCTACAAGGTCACCGTCATCATGGAGAACTCCCACCTCGATTCCGACGCGTGGCAGCGGATGGCCCTCCCGTACGTGGCCGAGGGCGCCGTCGATGTCAGAGAAAACGCCCTCTGGCCGTCGGAGCTGTGGATGATGAAAGAGCGCGCGTAGCTCTAAGCTCTAAGCTTTAAGCTCTAAGCCCCGCGGATCACCTCACACGGAATTGAAGCCGCATGCGCGAAAAAGCTTCTTCTCTGGCTTAAAGCTTAGAGCTTAAAGCTTAAAGCTGGGCTTCGTCGTCTTGACTCTGGCCAACCTCGAACGTATCTATTCTCGTCATGTCTGAACCGTCCCCGGTCATGATCGAAGCCCGCGGGCTGACGAAGATGTACCGTCGCTTCGCGGCCGTCGAGAACCTCTCGTTCTCCATCCCGCTCGGGCAGATCGTCGCGTTCCTCGGACCCAACGGCGCCGGAAAGTCCACCGCGATGCGCCTCCTGACGGGCTACCTCACGCCGACCTCGGGCCAGGCCCTCATCGCCGGCTTCGACGTCTCGACGCACCGCCTCGACGCGGCGCGCCGCGTGGGATACCTGCCGGAGAACGGCCCGCTCTACCTCGACATGACCCCGCGCCGGCTCCTGCGCTTCTTCGGCGAGGCGCGCGGGCTCTCCCCGGACCGGCTCGCCGAGCGCCTGAAGAGCGTCATCGCGCTCTGCTCGATCGGCGACGTCCTCGACAAGCCCATCCGCAAGCTCTCGAAGGGCTACCGCCAGCGCGTCGGCATGGCCCAGGCGCTCCTGCACGAGCCGGAGGTCCTCATCCTCGACGAGCCCACGAGCGGCCTCGACCCGAACCAGATCCGCGACATGCGCCTCGCCATCCGCGAGCTGGGCCGCAACCGGACGATCCTCCTCTCGACCCACATCCTGCAGGAGGTCGAGGCGCTCGCCGACCGCATCCTCTTCATCCACCAGGGGAAAATCGTGTTCGACGGAACGGCGGCCGAATTCGTCGCGAAGGGGCCCTCCAAGGACGACATCTTCCACGCCCTGACGGGGCCTGAAGGAGAAGCTTCGCCACCCTTCAGGCCAGGAGCCGCCTCATGAAGGCGGCCCTCGCGATCGCCCGCCGCGACCTCGTCCGGTGGTTCACGAACCCCACCGGCTACGTCTTCATCACGGTCTTCATCGCGCTGTGCGGAGCCGCGCAGTTCCTGCAGGAGGAATTCTTCCTCAACAACCTCGCGAACCTCGCCCCCCTCAACAGTCTCTTCCCCTACATCCTTCTTTTCTTCGCCCCGGCGATCGCGATGGGGACGTGGGCCGACGAGCGGCGCCACGGCACGGACGAGCTCCTCCTCACGCTGCCCGTCCCCGACCTGGCGCTCGTGGCGGGGAAGTACCTCGCGGCCCTCGGGATCTACGCCGTCTCCCTCGCCTTCTCCCTCGTCTTCATCATCGTCCTCGGCTTCCTCGGGCGTCCCGACGTCGGCCTCATGTTCGGCACGTACCTCGGGTACGCGTTCCTCGGCGCGGCCCTGATCTCGATCGCCATGGTGGGCTCGCTCCTGGTCGAGAGCGTCACCGTCGGCTTCATCCTCGGCGCCGTGTTCTGCGCGATCCCGGTGTTCCTGGGCGCCGCGGAGAACCAGATCGGCGAGTTGATCGCGAACGCCGGCGTGCGGGAGGCGTTCCGGGACTTCTCGGTCGGGGTCGTGAGCCTGAAATCGATCGTCTACTTCGCCGGGCTCGCGGCCTCCGGGCTGACCATCAACCTGTACCTGATCAAGCTTCGGCGCCTGCGATCGGGCCTGTGGCACCTTCCCGCGCGGCTGGCGTGCCTCCTCGTTTCCGCCGTCGCCCTCTTCGTCCTCGCCGGGAGATCGGGCGCCCGCGTGGACGTGACCGCGGAACGTCTCCACTCGCTGATGCCCCAGACCCGGGAGACGATCCGCTCGGTCTCGGCGGAGCGGCCCGTCTTCATCCAGGCGTACGTCAGCCCCGAAGTGCCGCAGAACTATGTCGAGACCCGGGAGAACCTGCTCGGGCTCCTGCGCGAGGTGGACGCGCTCGGCGGCGGGCGGATCCACGTGCGCGTGGTCGAGACGACCGACGCGTCCGACGCGGCGCGCGAGGCCGAGGACCGGTACAAGATCCGCCCGGTCACCCTGACCCAGGGAGATGAGGGACGCGGGTCCGAGATGGAGGTCTTCCTCGGCGTGGCCGTGACGAGCGGGCTCGACGAAGTCGTCGTCCCCTTTCTCTACCGCAGGCTGTCGCCCGAGTACGAGGTGACGCGGTCGATCCGGGCCGTGATGAACGCGAAGCGCTCCCGGGTCGGCGTCCTCGCGACCGACGCGAAGTGGTTCGGCAGTTTCGACTTCGCCTCGATGCGGCAGTCGCCGGAATGGGAGGTCGTGGAGGACTTGAAGCGCCAGTACGACGTGGTCTCGGTCCCGCCCGACGCGCCGATCGCCGAAGCCGTGGACGTCCTCATCGTCCCCTTGCCCTCGTCGCTTCCCCAGGCGCAGCTCGATCACCTCTTCAACTACGTGAAACAGGGCAAGCCCGCGCTCCTCCTGGACGATCCCCTGACGGGCCTGGATCCGTCGCTGGGCGCGAACGAGATGCGGGGCGGCCGGCAGGGGATGATGGGCGGCCAGCCCCCCGAACCCAAGGGGAACTTCCGTGAGTTCTACGGCAAGCTGGGAGTCAGGTGGGAACCGCTCGACATCGTGTGGGACACGTACCGGCCCCATCCGAAGCTGCCGCATTTCGAGCCCGAGATCATCTTCGTCGGGAAGGGCAACGGCGCCCCCGAGCCCTTCTCGAAGAAGTCGTCCATCACGGCGAAACTCCAGGAGCTCGTCTTCATTTTCGGCGGCTCCCTCCATGGCGGCGAGCAGAAGGGGATCGCGTTCACGCCGCTCGTGCAGGCGGGCAAGTCCTCCGGCATCCTCTCCTACGGCGAGGTCTGGAGGAACAGCCCGTTCACGCGGGGCGGCGGGCTCAACCCGGCGCGGCGCCACGTCCCGTCCGCGATGCTGGAGGGGCCGATCCTGGCGGCGCGCGCGCAGGGAAAGGAAGGGGACGTCTCGGTCAACGCCGTCGTCGTCGCCGACCTCGATGTCGCGTCGCCGATCTTCTACAAGATCCGCCGGGAGGAGTGGAAGCACTTCGAGAACCTGGACAACGTGACGTTCATCCTGAACTGCGTCGACGCCCTCGCGGGCAACGAAACCATGATCGAGCTCCGGTCGAGGAAGCCCCGCCACCGCACGCTCGAAACGGTGGAAGCCCTCAAGCGGGGACACGACCTGCGCCAGCTGGAAGAGACCCGGGCGGAGGAGGAGAAGGCCAAGGATTCGCTCGCGAAGGCGCAGGCGAGCCTGGACGAGGCGATCCGGAAGATCGAGTCGCGCACCGACCTGGACGCCCGGACGAAGGAGATCCAGGTCGACGCGGTGCGCGAGACGGAGCAGAGGAAATTCGACATCGAGAAGCGCCGGATCGAGGGGGAGAAGGAGGCGGCGATCCGGAAGAGCAAGTGGGAGCGGGACCAGCAGGTCCGGGCGATCCAGGGGCGGATCAGCAAGATGGCGCTCCTCCTGCCGCCGGTGCCGGCGCTCCTGATCGGGATTTTCGCCCTCGTCTTCCGCATCCGCCGCGAGCTGGAGGCGCGCCGATGAACGAAATGCCGCGGACCCTGGCGTACGCGGGAATCGCGCTGGCGCTGGCCGCGCTCGCGATCGTCTCCCGCCCGGCGCTGCCGAAGGCGGCCGTCTTCGAGGACCAGGGGAAGGCGTTCTATCCGGAGTTCAAGGATCCGCTCCTGGCCGCCTCGCTCGAGGTGACCGACCACGACGAGGCGACGGCCCGCGTGCGGCGCTTCAAGGTCGTGTTCCAGGACGGGAAGTACGTCGTGCCCTCGAAGTGGAACCACCCCGCCGACGCGAAGGACCGGCTGGCGAAGACCGCCTCCGCGATGATCGGCCTGGGGAAGGACGACGTGCGCACCGACCAGCCGAAGGACCACGAGATGTACGGCGTCGTGGACCCGTCCGAGTCCGCCGCGGGCGCCGCCGGCCGGGGCTCGCGCGTCACGCTCCGCGACGCGTCCGGCAAGGTCCTGTCCGACCTCATCTTCGGCAAGGCGGTCAAGGAGAAGGCGGGGGTGCGCTACGTGCGCCTGCCGGACCAGAAGCGCGTGTACGAGTCGAAGGTCCCGTACGAGGTCTCCGCGAAGTTCTCCGACTGGGTCGAGACGGACCTCCTGCAGGTCGCGTCGGGCCAGCTGAAGAAGCTCGTGATGAACTCCTACACGATCGACGAGGAGGCGGAGCTCATCAAGGAGCAGGAAGTCCAGACGCTGGAGAAGGACGCCGAGGGGAAGTGGCGCCTGCAGTCGCTCGCCGCGGGAGAGGAGCTGAAGAAGGAGGTCGTCGACGAGATGGTCGCCGCCCTCGACGAATTGAAGATCGTCGACGTCCGCCGCAAGCCCGAGTCCGTCGCGAAGTTCTTCCGGGGCGAGCAGAAGGGGCTGACGCTGCAGGACCTGGGCAGCCTCCAGGCGGGCGGGTTCTACGTCTCGCAGGGCCGGATGTTCGCGAACGAGGGCGAGCTCCGGATCCACGCCGACGACGGGGTG
>DASRJF010000358.1:0-5667 GCA_035649615.1 Planctomycetota bacterium
CCTAGTGGGCGCCTCGGGCCATGAACACCGAGGGTATGGTTTTCAGCAGGATCTTCAAGTCGAGTCCGAGCGACCAGTTGTCGATGTACTCCAGGTCCATTTCCATCCAGCGGTGGAACGCGACCCCGCTCCGGCCGCTCACCTGCCAGATGCAGGTGATGCCCGGCCGCATCGACAGGCGCCGGCGCTGCCACCGCTCGTATTTCGCCACCTCCGCCGGGAGCGGCGGGCGCGGGCCGACCAGGCTCATGTCGCCCCGGAGAACGTTCCACAGCTGGGGCAGCTCGTCGATCGAGAGCTTGCGGAGGATCCGGCCGACGGGCGTGACCCGGGGGTCGTTCTTGATCTTGAACACCGGCCCGTCCGCCTCGTTGCGGGACATGAGCGCGTCCTTGAGGCTCTCGGCGTCGGACCTCATCGTGCGGAGCTTGTAGAGCGTGAAGAGCCGCCCGTTCCGCCCCACCCGCTTCTGCCGGAACACGACCGGCCCCGGCGAGGTCCCGCGGATCAGGAGCGCCGACGGCAGGATGAAGAGCGGCGCCGAGATCAGCAGCGCGACGAAGCTGACCGTGATGTCCATCGCCCGCTTGAGGATGAGCGAGACGGGATCCTGCGGGCTCGAGGCGAGCGCGAGGACCGGCACGCCGCCGACGCGGTCGAGGTACACCTGCGAGTTGAGCCGGTGGAGCTGGTTGAGGACGATCCGGACGCCCACGCCCTGCTCGTCGCACAGGCCGAGCGGCCCGTCCAGCCGCTCCAGCGTCCGGCGCGAGACCGCGAAGTGAACCTCGTCCACCACCCGGTCGCCGAGGACCCGGGCCAGGTCGTCGATGGAACCCAGCACGGGCAGTCCGGCGACCTGGTCCACCCGCACGCCGGCCCGCTCCGAGAGGAAGCCGACGACTTCGACGCCCCAGTCGGGGTGGGACGCGAGCTCGGCCGCGTGGGACCGTGCCATCCCGCCGGTCCCCGCCACGACGACGAAGATCCGGTCGTGCCCCCTCCGGCGCGCATAGTGACGCACCCAGGCGGCCATGAGCCGCCCCGCGCCCAGCGCGGCGAAGTCGAGCGCCGCGAAGATCACCAGCAGCGAGCGGCTGACTTCGAGCCAATGGGTTGCGAAGACGACCGCGAACTGCACGACCGAGCCGATGCCGACGATGCATGCAACCTTCGAGAGGGCGCCGAACGCGGTCTCCGTCCGGCCCGTCCGCGACAGGCCCCAGCGCCACGCGAGCGGGAGCCAGATCGCGAGCGTGAGCAGGAAGAGGAGGCCGAGCGGCTCCTCGTCGAATCGGTCCGCCACGCCCGGGAGCTCGACCGTGCGCCGGACCCACGCCGCCGCCCAGAAGGCGGCCGCCGTCAGCCCCAGCTCGAAGAGGGCGTACGCGGCGGCGGACAGGGTGCGGGCTTGGCGGTGCATCAACAGCGACCATTCTACCCGGTAGGGTCGCCGTCGTCAGTCAGCAGTCGCCAGTCTCATCGACGGTCTTCCGCCTCCAGTCGGGCAGGGATCCGACTGAAGACGGCCGACAATGATGCAACCGGCGCGCCGCCGGCCGCCCGGCTACGCCGGCGCGATCTCGTCGAGCGTCGCCCGAAGCTTGGGCACGTCGTCCTGGACCATGAGCCGGATGCCCCGCCGCGTGAAGCCCTGGTAGTTGGGCCCGTTCGCGTACTCGCGGATGTCCAGGATCAGGCGCGGGTCGCGCGCCGACTTCTGCACGAGCCGCACCTTGTACTTCCCGATGTCGGGCAGCTCGCGAACCACGATCTGCGTGGGAGCGGGCTTCGCCGCCCTGCTCGAACCCGCCTCGCCCGTCGCCGGAATCGTCGCTTCCATGTCAGGCCTCCCTAAAAGGTGCCGACGATATCGCAGGCGGAATGCCCGACCCGGGCCTCGCAAGCCGATGGAGTCCAAGGAGTTGGGGAGTGCGGCGGATCGTTGCGGATTCGCGTTACGCCGGGGAACCGGTCCGTAGCCGGGGAGAACCCTTCTCCTGGAATTCCCGGACCGTGCGGTCGACGAAAGCGCGCACCGCGTCGCGAAACCGCGGCCGGTCAAATCGTTCGCCGTTGCGGCGGCACGCCTCCGGACGGATCTTCGACGCTTCGAACCGGGTCACCGCCGCATTGAGGGACTCCACGGTCTGCTCGCCGAAGAAGATCCCGGTCTCTCCATCGACGATCGAGTCGCGCAGTCCGCCCTTGCCGAACGCGACGACGGGCATCCCGCAGAGCTGGGCCTCGACCGGGAGGATCCCGAAATCCTCCTCGCCCGCGAAGACGAGCGCCCGGCCCCGGCGGTACAGGTCGCGCAGTCCCTCGTCGGGAAGCCAGCCGACGAATTCGACGCTTCCGCCGCACCGCTTCCGGATGCGCGCCTCGTCCTGGCCCGATCCCGCGACCTTGAGCTTGCGGCCGGATTCCTGGAACGCCTCGATCACGAGGTCGGCGCGCTTGTAAGGGGCGAAGGCCGACGCGCACAGGTACCAGTCCTCGCGGGGCGCCGTCCCGGGCGTGAAGTACGCCGCGTCCGCGGGCGGATGGATGACCGTCGATTCCCGGCCGTAGATCCGCCGGATGCGCTCCGCGACCGTCGTCGAGTTCGCGATGAACGCGTCGACGCCCGCCGCCGTCCGGACGTCCCACGCCTTCAGGCGGTTCACCACGGCATTCATCATCGCGCGGACCGGCCTCCATCGACGCGACGGGTGGAAGTACTCCTCGTACATGTCCCAGACGTACCGCATCGGCGTGTGGCAGTAGCAGATGTGGGGCGTCCCGCCGGGGACGATCGCGCCCTTCGCGACCGCGTAGCTCGAGCTGAGGACGAGGTCGTACCCCGCGAAGTCGAACCGCGAGATCGCCCACGGATAGAGCGGCAGCCAATACCGGTGATTGCCCGGGAAAAAGCGAAGGGGGCTCGCGACGACGCGACGGTTCTCGATCCGGGGAGTCAGCGTCCCCTTGCGGTAGATGAGCGAGTAGAGGTCGGCCTCCGGATAGAGCTCGCAGAGGACGTCGAGGACGCGCTCCGCGCCGCGCATCGTGTACAGGAAGTCGTGGACGAGCGCGACCCGGAGGCCAGCTTCAAGCTTCAAGCTTCAAGCTTCATGCAGTTCCAAGCCAAGAAGCTCCTGTTCCTACATGCTTGGAGCTTGAAGCTTGAAGCTTGGAGCTAAGTCCCCTCTTCCCACCCCGCGAGGTATTTCTCCTGCTCCGGCGTGAGCCTGTCGATCTGCACTCCCATCGACTCGAGCTTGATCTTCGAAATCCACTCCTCGACCTCGAGGGGCACCTCGTTCACCGCGACCTTCAGCTTCGAGCGGTTCTTCACGCACCACTCCGCCATGAGCGCCTGCGTCGCGAAGCTCATGTCCATGACGGCCGCGGGATGGCCCTCGGCGCACGCGAGGTTGACCAGGCGCCCCTCGCCGAGGACGAAGACCGACCGGCCGTCCTTCAGCTCGTAGCGGTCCACGTTCGGGCGGACGCCCGCCTGGAACGTCTTCGCGAGCGCGCCGAGCGCCTCGAGGTCGATCTCGACGTTGAAGTGGCCCGAGTTGCAGACGACCGCGCCGTCCTTCATCGCGAGGAAGTGCTCCTTGCGGAGGACCGACTTGTTGCCCGTGAGCGTGCAGAAGACGTCGCCGATCGGCGCCGCCCCGGCCATCGGCATCACCTCGAAGCCGTCCATCGCGGCCTCGAGCGCGCGCAGCGGCTTCACTTCCGTGACGACGACCTTCGCGCCGAGCCCGCGGGCGCGCGACGCGACGCCGCGGCCGCACCAGCCGTAGCCCGCGACCACGAACGTCCGGCCCGCGAGGAGCAGGTTCGTCGCGCGGATGATCCCGTCGACGGTCGACTGCCCCGTCCCGTACCGGTTGTCGAACATGAATTTCGTGTGGGCGTCGTTCACCGAGACGACGGGGATCTTGAGCGCCCCGTCCTTCGCCATCGCCCGCAGGCGGACGACGCCGGTCGTGGTCTCCTCCATCGAGGCGAGGATCCCCGCCAGGAGGGACTTCCGCTCCTTGTGGAGCAGCGTCACCAGGTCCGCGCCGTCGTCGAGCGTCAAGGTCGGCTTGAAATCGAGCGCCTGGCCGAGGTGGCGGTAGTAGGTCTTCGAGTCCTCGCCGCGGATGGCGTAGACCTTCATCCCGTAGTCGGCGACGAGCGACGCCGCCGCTTCGTCCTGGGTCGAGAGCGGGTTGGACGCGCACAGCGCGACGTCCGCGCCGCCGGCGGCGAGCGCGCGCATGAGGTTCGCGGTCTCGGTCGTGACGTGGAGGCACGCGGCGATGCGCTGGCCCGCGAGGGGCTTTTCCTTTTCGAAGCGATCGCGGATCGCGCGCAGGACGGGCATCTGGCCGTCGGCCCAGGTGATGCGCGCCTTGCCGGCCGGGGCGAGGGCGAGGTCCTTCACATCGTGGGCGGCGGCGGTCTTCGTCGGCTTCTTGGCGGCCATCTTTACCGGCATGCGGTCTCCTATTTCCGGGCCTTGGCGGGTTTGCGCGTTTCCGTCTTTAATCCGGCGTCGCGCTTCAGCGCGTCCACCTTCTCCAGCTTCTCCCACGTCACCTCGGGACGGTCGACGCCGACGTGCCCGTACCGCGCCGTCGCCTTGTAGATCGGCCGCTTGAGGTTGTAGTACTCGATCATTCCGGCGGGCGTGAAGTCGAAGTTCCGGTCCACGAGGTCCGCGAGCTTCGTGTCGGAGACCTTGCCGGTGCCGAACGTCTCGACCCAGACCGAGATCGGCTTCGCGACGCCGATGGCGTAGCTGAGCTGGATCTCGCACCGGTCGGCGAGCCCCGCGGCGACGACGTTCTTCGCGGCGTGGCGCGCGGCATAGCTGGCGGAGCGGTCGACCTTCGTCGGGTCCTTGCCCGAGAAGGCGCCGCCGCCGTGGCGCCCCATCCCGCCGTACGTGTCGGCGATGATCTTGCGGCCCGTGAGACCGCAGTCGCCCTGCGGCCCGCCGATGACGAACCGCCCCGACGGATTGATGTGGTACGTGATGTTCTTGTCGATCATCCCCGGCGGAAGAATCGGCTTGATCACCTTCTCGATGACCTCGGCCGTGATCTGCTTGTGCGTGACGTCGGGGTCGTGCTGGAGGGAGCAGACGACCGTGTGGACGCGCAGGGGCCGGTCGTTCTCGTACTCGATCGTCACCTGCGCCTTGCCGTCGGGCCTCAGCCACGAGATGTCGCCCGACTCGCGCACCGAGGCGGCGCGCCAGCAGATGGCGCGCGCGAGGTCGATCGGGAGCGGCATGTAGGAGCGCGTCTCGTTCGACGCGTAGCCGAACATGATTCCCTGGTCGCCGGCGCCGAGCTCCTTGCCCTTCGAGGCGTCGGTGCTCACGGCGTCGTCGATGTCGGCCGACTGCTTGGAGACCGACGTCATGACGCCGCAGGTGTGGTGGTCGAACCCGATGCCCGAGGAGTCGTAGCCGATCTCCTTGACCGTCTGGCGGACGACCTCGGGAATCTCGACGTACGTGGACGTCGTGATTTCGCCCGAGACCATGACGAGGCCGGTCTTGACGAGCGTCTCGCAGGCGACGCGCCCGTCCGGATCGTCCTTCAAGATCGCGTCGAGGACGGCGTCGGAGATCTGGTCGGCCATCTTGTCGGGATGGCCCATGCAGACCGCTTC
>DASRJF010000359.1:0-2603 GCA_035649615.1 Planctomycetota bacterium
GCGCTGAACCCTTCCCGCGCATTGCGGACGTCGTCGCTCAGGCCCATGTACAGCTTCGACCAGTTGATTCCGACGAGCATGGAGACCTGGAAGGGGTCCGCCGGCCCGCCCGCCACGTCGAACCGGTAAAAGACCTCGAGCGTTGAGAAGAATGCGGTGCCCTCGACGACGGTTCCCGCCGGAAACTCATGCTGCTCGAAGGTCGTGTCCCCGTTCAGCACGAAGCGGCTCTTCTGGTTCAGGATCATGGCGGAGATCATCCAGGGGCCGAGGTCGAGCCTTCCTTCCAGGGCCATCGACGTGCGTTCGAACTCGGCCACATCGCCGAGGTTCATCTGGCCGCTGAACATCCCCGCGTCGAACTCGCGCGTCGTCAGGTCCCACCTCGGACGCATGGCGATCGTCCGAAGGGTGAACCGGTCGCCGACGGGGAATTCGGGGCGGGGATCCTCAACCCGGACGGGCGGGACTTCAATGATGGGCGGGGGCGGTTCCTGGACGCGGGGATCGTCCTGGGGAGCTCCCATCAAGCTTCCCATGATGAAGACCAAACCCCCTGCGGCCACCATCCGCCCCTAGCATGTCATGGGCCGCGTTCAGAAATGAGGAGGACCAGATGAGTTTTCTCTAATCGAGCGCCGTCACTTCTTGCGGGTGTAGGCGATCTCGAAGACCTTCGTATGGGTCTCGCCGATCGGCAAGTCGTGGACCTCCATGATGAACCGGTCGGCGGACTCGAACCGCCACGCCACCTTGATCGCCTTGTCGTGTTCGCCCGTCATGTACTCGTCCAAGGTCCCGTACGCGATCAGCGACTTCCCGTGCTGGTCGAGATCGCCCTCGATCCGGATCATCGCGGTGTCCCACGAGGAGACCGTCGTGGCCACGAAGCTCTTCTTGAAGTTGTCGTAGCCCAGGACGCAGAAGGAGCGGAAGGGCTTGCCCATCAGCTTGGGAGTGTTCGACTCGAAGCGGAGCCAGCGGCCCTCCATCAGCCACTCACCCTCCGCCGTCCCTTCCGTGGGGGGCGAGGCCTTGTCGCCGAAGAAGAACTTCGTTTCCGTGGTCCACGATCCGAGAAATTTCTTGAGCGTTTCGTGGTTCTTGCCCGGCTCGGTCCACTTCTTCATCTTCTCCATTTCCTTGGCGATGTCGGCGGGGTCCTGGGAGCCCCGGGCGATGAGGGATCCGATCCCCGCGAGCACGAGTCCGAGAACGAGCGTAGTCTTCATGAAGGGTTCTCCTTGGGATTCAAGGGTCGTGGGACAGGGCTTCCAAGACGATGAACCGGCGCTGGAGGCAGCCTTGCGCCTGGTCGAGGGTCGGCCACGCGAACGGGGGCGGCGCCGACCGCGCCAGGGGCACGCACGCGGCGAGGACGAGTCCGGCCGCGATCGGGGCGAGGAACCGGGCGACGGCCGAGCGCGACTGGGAGCCCCGCGACAACCACTCCAGGCGCTCGACGAGCCGGCCGCGCCCGAGCAACGGCGACGTCGCTCCCGTGACCGGGGATCTCAGCAGGTCGCGGGCGTATTCGAGCAGGGTTCCGCGGTACTCGGGGGCGCGGTCGCCCAGCGCGCGCGCGACGGCCGCGTCGCACCCCACTTCGCGCAACGTCGCCAGGCGCGACCGGATCAGCCAGGCCGCGGGATGGAACCAGTACACGACCTGGACCGCGAGGGCCGCGAGGCTCGCGAGGGGATCTCGCCGCCGAACGTGGGCGATCTCGTGCATGAGGGCGTGTTCGCTCGCCGGGCCGTCGGGCACGAGGACGACCGGCCGGAAGAACCCGACGACGCACGGGACGGCGAGACCCGGCAGGACCCGGAGGGAGGGGACACACCGCAGGCCGAGCCGCCTGGCCGCGTCACGGGCGACCCCTGCGACCTCAGGCGGCGCATCGATGGAGTCGGTCAAGAGCTCGCGGCGCAGGCGGGCATGGCGCCGGAAGGCCAGGGTTGCGCACGCGGCCGCACCGGCGAGCCAGGTCCAGAACGCGACAGCCGCGACTCCGGAGGGGGACGGCGCGAGATCGACGCCCAAGCCCACGGGAGATTCCCAGGTCGGCGGCAGGGCGAACTTGGCGAGCGCGACCAGCCAGAGGGCGGCCGCGAGACGGGGTTGGGCGCGCCGGACCAGGAACCGTTCCAGGATCGCGACGACGATGACCACCACGACGACCTGGACCGTCATCGCGGCCATCCAATTCCACCAGGAGGAAATCATCGGTCTTCTCCGCGGCGGCGGTCGTCTTCCTCGATCAGGGCCTCCAGGCGGCGGCGGTCCCCCGGCGACAGCTTCTCGTCGGAGACGAGGTGCTGCAGGAGAGAACCGAAGGCGCCGTCGAACGCGCGTTCCAGGAGCGAGCGCACCTCGGACCGCCTCGCCGCGCGGCGCGAGACGAGGGGCTCGAACCAGCCGACGCGGTCCCGCGACCGCCGGCGGAGGAGCCCCTTGGCGGCCATCCGCTCGAGGATCGTCTTCACGGTCGTGTACGCCCAGCCCGTCCGGGCGCCGATCCGCTCCCGCACGTCGCGCACGGTCGCGGGGGAGCCCTCCCAGAGCGCCTCCATGACCTTCCACTCCGCGTCGCTGAGCTTCAT
>DASRJF010000360.1:0-2546 GCA_035649615.1 Planctomycetota bacterium
CGGGGTCTTGAACCGCCTCGAGCGGTTCCTGAGGGGCGAGGCGCTCGAGGTTGAAGAGACCGTGGAGTTGCCCGCGGCGCCGACTCGATCGGTGGGGAGCGCCGACGTGTCGGTCGAGGCCAAATCCGAACCCGCGAAGGCAGATGGGCCGCCCGTCACGAAGGGTGTGCGGAAGTTCGAGTTCGTGGAGGGGGGCTCATCGAAATTCTGGGAAATTGCCGTGGACGGCCCGCGCACGACGGTCCGCTTCGGCCGGATCGGCACGGCGGGCCAGTCATTGACGAAGGAGTTCGGCTCCCCGCCGGACGCCTCGCGCGACGCGGAGCGCCTGATCCGCGAGAAGCTGGCGAAGGGGTACAAGGAGCAAGCAGGTACTAAGTAGCAAGTTCCAAGTACTAAGTAAGTGGGCGCGCAACGAGATTTGAACAGATCGACTACTTACTCTCTTTCCCGCCCGTCGCCATAGGAGTTGCAACCGTGCGTCGGGGGTCGAAATTGAAAACGTGAAACTCAGCCGCTTCTACGCCAACGATTATCGGGCCATCCGACGAGTAGCCTGAAAACTCCCATCGGTCGCCGGAATACTGCTGTGGGCCGCCTACTGTCCATCGGTGGAAAACGCACGACGCCGTCTGCAGGGCGTGGAACATGGCTTCCTGTACATTCGCTGCACGGATCTGCGTAAAGAAGTCTGCGATTCGCAGCCCTTTGTCCTTCCAATAGACTTCGAGCTTTGAATCCGTGATGCCGTTTCCTATCGCCTGGGACAACCGCTTCATCAACTTGTCGGCTTTGGCATCACTCGAAACGCGCAACCAAGCACGCCAGCGGATTCGATCAAAGGGCTTCATGAGAATACGAAATCACTTCTTGTCGTCGCCAGACTTCCCTCCCGTTGCCACCGGAGGCGGGACCGCGCGCTTGAGAAACAGGACCGCGAACGCCGTGTCGACCGGACGGTCCGTCGCCGCGCCGAAGTCCTGGCCCCACGAGCCGTCCTGGTTCTGGAGGCGCAGGAGCTCGTTCGCCCCCTGCGCGTACCACCAGTGGTTCCCGAGCTTCTCGCGGCCCCACAGGATGCCCGCCCGCTCCACGCTGTAGAGCCAGTAGTAGAAGTAAGCCCCCGTCGCGTCGACGTCGCCGTCCTTCGGGCCCGACATCGCCTCCGACCGCTTCATCGTCAGCTCCTCCGCGAGAACCGCGAACCCGCGGTCCATCGCCGAGTCGATCTCGCGCGGCGGCGTCTGCAGCACGTCCTTCAGCACCGCCAGCACCGAAAGCTGGCTCGCCGTCATCGACCGGTTGGCGCCCTTCTGCCCCTTCCACGAGTTCGACCTGTCCTCGGGATGCACGTACCCCCACGCGCCCTTCTGCAGCTGGCCGCTCAAGACGCTCTTCAGCGTCCGGTCCCACGTCTCCTCCGGTATCCAGACTTTTGACCGGTACGCCGCGTACATCCCCAGCACGGCGTACTGCGCGGTCGAAGTATTGCGGAGAATCTTGTCGAGGTTCGGCCGCGGCTTGTCCGCCCACTTCAGCGTCCGCTTCACGATCAGGCCCGTCTCCGCCTTCGACTTGTCGCTCGTCGGCCGCTTGCCGGGCCACGGGCCCTTGGGGAACGACGCCGGCGGCTTCTCGTCCGGACTCCAGTAATCCCACTGGCCGTTGTCCGTCTGCGTGTTCACGAGCCACCACGCGCACTGGGCGATCGCCGCCTGGTGCTTGACGGGATCGAGCTGCGCCAGCGCCATCGCGCGCACCGCGACCGAATACGTCGGATAGGCGGCCTTGCCGAAGTCGGTCTTGAGGATCCGGTCGAGCAGCTTCCTCGTCCGAGGATCGGCGCCCTTGCCGGCGTGCACCAGCGCGTAGAGCAGGAGCTCGTCGCACCGGAGCATCGGGTCTCCGGCGTCGACGTCCACGAACGACAGCAGCGCCTCCGTCCCGCGCTCGATCGCCCGGCTGATCTTCTCCGGCTCGGGAAGCCGGTTGTCCCCCTCGAGCTGTTGCGCGAAGAGAATCAGCGCCAGCCAGGCGGTCATGGCCGCGATTCTAGCAGGAGTTTCTCGAGGCGCCCGGGATCGATGTTCCCCCCGGTGAGGACGACGGCGATCCGGCGGAAGCCCCGGGGAATCCGGCCCTCCACGACGGCCGCCACCGCCGCCGCAGCCGAACCCTCGATCGCCATTCCCTCGCGACGCTTCGTCTCCGCGACCGCGCGACGGATCGATTCCTCGGTCACCGTGACCACGTCGTCGATGTGGATGAGACCAAGCCGGTACGTCGTCTCCGAGACTCCCCCCTCGATCCCTTCCGCGATCGTGGGCTTCGAGTCGACGGTCAGATGCGCGCGACCCTCGCGGCGCGAAAGCCACATCCCGGGCGAGGCCTCCGAATTGACGCCGAAGAGCTTCGCGCCGTGGCGATGGGCGACGATTCCGGCGCCGATCGCGAGCCCGCCCCCGCCGCACGGGACGACCACGGCGTCGACCCGGGCCTCCTCGTAAATCGCGAGCGCCGTCGTGCCGCCGTTTCCGGCGATCACG
>DASRJF010000361.1:0-7400 GCA_035649615.1 Planctomycetota bacterium
GGACCGGTCGATCGTCGGCGCCGTCCTGACCGGCTTCGGCGTGAAGTCGTTCGTCTCCGGCGCGGATGTCGGGATGCTCGCGAAGATCCAGGGCGCCCCGGACGGCGAGGCGGCGTCGCGCCAGAGCCACAACGCGCAGAACTCGATCGAGAACCTCGGCAAACCCGTGGTGTGCGCGCTCAATGGCCTGTCGCTCGGCGGCGGCAGCGAGCTTTCGTATTGCTGCACGGCGCGCATCGCGCGGAAGGGCGTCAAGACGCTCTTCGGCCAGCCCGAGGTGAAGCTCGGGATCATCCCCGGGGCCGGGGGCTCGGTGCGGCTCCCCCGCCTCATCGATTTCGCGACCGCGTGGAAAGTTCTCCGGACCGGCGGCACGATCTCCGGCGCGGACGCGCTCAAACTCGGTCTCATTCTCGAAGAAGTTGAAGACGGGCTCATTCCGCGCGCGATCGAGATCGCCCGGAAACTCGCGTCGCGCGAGATGAAGGCAAGAGAGATTCCCAAAGGTCCCATCCCCGTGCCCGCGAACCTGCCCGAGGTCGACCTCGGCACGCTGAGCCGCAAGGTGGACGAGATCCTCAAGTCCGCGATCCTCGAGGGAGCCCAGATGCCCTTCGAACAGGCGCTGACGTTCGAGTCGGCGAAGTTCGGCGAGGTGTGCGGAACCGAAGATATGAAGATCGGAATACAGAATTTCTTGAAGACTCAGCTGAAGCAACCCGCCGAGTTCGTTCACCGTTGACCGTTCGCCGTCACGCAGGCCGTTTACCGTCGGCCGACCGAATTCTCAAACCCAACCTCGGTGGAAAGCGTCTACACCTCCAGAGAGGTGCCCCATGAAGCGTGCGATCCCCTTCCTGCTGATTCTCGCCGCGGCGTGCCGGTCGGCCGGTCCCGCGACCGTCGAGGAAAACGGCGCGAAGCTCCGCATCACCGGCCCGTACGCCTACGAGAATCTCGCGGTCTACCTGCTCCATTCCGACGCGCGCGACGACCGCGACTTCATGACGCTCGATGAAGGGCTGAAGGAAGGCTCGGTCACGGTGACCGAGAAGGGCGAGGGGCAGGTCAGCGAGCTCCTCCTGGAGAACAGCTCCCCGAGGGCCCTCTTCATCCAGGAAGGCGACCGCGTCAAGGGCGGGAAGCAGGACCGGATCATCGGCCTCAGCTTCGTCGTGCCCGCGAAGAGCGGGAAGATGTCAGTCCCGTCCTTCTGCGTCGAGCAAGGCCGGTGGTCCAGCAAGGGCGAAGCCGCCGGCGCCGCCTTCACGGCCGGCGACGCGCAGCTGGCCCCCAAGGAGGTCCGCGCCGCGGCCAAGGCGGGCAAGGACCAAAGCGAAGTGTGGAGGGAAGTCGAAGGGGTGAAACTCATGGGAGTCGTCACCATGGACTCGGAGAACACGAACACAAGCCTCAACGAGACGATGGACAGCGAGAAGACGAAGAAAGCGGTGGAACCGTTCGTGAAGTACCTGGAAGGCATCCTCGCCGGCAAGCCCGACGCGGTGGGCGTCGCCTTCGCGCTCAACGGCCGGATCGAGGAGGTGAACATCTACCCGGGGCACAAGCTCCTGGCCAAGCTCTACCCGCGGCTCCTGGGATCGTACGCCCTCTCCGCGATCCTCGAGAAAGAGAGCGGGAAGTCTCCCTCCGCGGCGGAGGTGGCCGCCTTCATGAAAGAAGGGCGGGAGAAGGGGAAGCGCACGGAGCAGGTCGCCGGCAACAGCGTGACGGTGCGCGACCTCGAGGCCAATGTCCAGTGCATCACCGAGTACCAGGGCAAGTCGGTCCACTCGCAATGGATGCGGCGGGACGAGAGAGCCGCGTCGCCCGCCGGCCACGAGCAGAGTCAGCAGTTGGAGCAGAACGCACCGCAGAGGCGTTAGTATGCGCCGATGGGATTCGGCCACATCTACGTCGACGCTCCCCAGGAGTCCGTGCTGAAGGTCCTCGACGACCACCTCTCGTCCAAGGGATTCGCGCGCCGGGAGATGACTCCGGCCGAGCATCCCAAGATGACCAAGGAAGTCGACGAGTCGAAGCTCCGGCTCTTCTGGGTGGCGCCGAAGATCGGCCGCTGGACGTGCGTCTTCGAATTCCGGTTCTACAGCAACGCGTCGCGCCCGCGCTGGGGATACACCGACGAGGACCTGGCGATCGCCCTCTCCCGCGAGCTGAAGGCGGAGACGTGGCGGCTCGAGGTCGTCGACCAGGCGGGCTTCTGGCTTTACTCGCACTACGTCGACGGCACGGAGACCGAGGGCTCCGCCTACCACGACACTCCCGCCGACCGGTCGCTCGACCCCAGTCACAAGCGGTACGCGCTCAACCGGATCGTGGAGCGCGAGAAGTTCCCGAACCTGGGCCTGGGCTACGAGAACATTCCGGGCCCGCAGGTGAGGGCCATCGAGGCGGTGCCGCAAAAACCGGACGGGATTGAACAGCTAGGCGGGTTTGTCCACCGGGCGTACGGGGCCTGATTCCAGATTCTGGATTCCAGATTCTGGATTCCAGCTTCCAGATTCCTACTTAGACTTCCATCACTTCCTTCGTCTTCTTCTCCACCAGGTCCGTGACTTTCGCTTCGTACTCCTTCGTCAGCCGGTCGATCTCGTCCTTGGTCCGCTGCGCGTCGTCCTCGGTCATCTTCTTGTCCTTCTCCTCGCCGTCCGCCGACTGGTTCGCCTCGCGGCGGACGTTGCGGATCGCGAGCCTCGCCTTCTCGCCCAGCTCCTTGACGAGCTTCGACATCTGCTTGCGGCGCTCCTCGGAGAGCGGCGGGATGGCGAGCCGGACGATCTTGCCGTCCGACTGGGGGTTGAGTCCCAGGTCCGCCTTCTGGATCGCCTTCACGATCCCGTCGATGGCGCCCGGGTCGAAGGGTTTCAGCATGAGGAGGCGCGGCTCGGGGACCGTGATCGAGGCGAGCGCCTTGAGGGCGGTGGGCGCGCCGTAGTAGTCCACGCGCACGCCGTCGACGAGCGCCGGGGTCGCGCGGCCGGTGCGGACTCCCTTGAATTCGCCGGTCATCACCTCGACGGCCTTCTCCATCTTGTCCTCGGCCTCGAGGGCGATGTCGTCGTAAGGCATGCCGACCTCCGATGTTCAAAGTGCAAGGTCCAAGGTGATCCAAGGTCCCGGGTCCGGAGACTTGGGACCGACTTTGGACTCCGGACCTTGGATCACCTTGGACCTTGAACTCAGGACTTCTTGCCAGCCAGCTCTTTCTCTTCCGCGTTTTCGGCGATGATCGTGCCGATGGGCTCGCCGCGGACCGCCTTCACGATATTCCCCTCCTTGCGGAGGTTGAAGACGATGATCGGCAGGGTGTGCTTCATGCACATCGAGATGGCCGTGACGTCCATGACGCCGAGGCGCTTGTTCAGCACCTGCAGGTAGGAGAGCCGCTCGAAGCGCTTCGCCTTGGCGTGCTCCTTCGGGTCGCGGTCGTACACGCCGTCCACCTTGCTCGCCTTGAGGAGCACGTCGGCGCCGATCTCCGCGGCGCGCAGGGACGCGGCGGTGTCCGTCGTGAAGTGGGGGTTCCCCGTCCCCGCCGCGAGGATGATGATGCGCCCCTTCTCGAGGTGGCTGATGGCGCGGCGGCGGATCCACGGCTCGGCGACCGCCTGGATCGGGAGCGCGGTCAGGACGCGCGTGGGCCGGCCCAGCGACTCGATGAGGTCCTGCAGCGCCAGCGCGTTGATGATCGTGGCGAGCATGCCCATGTAGTCGCCGGTCGCCTGGTTGATGCCGAGGGGCGCGAGGCCGGCGCCGCGCACGATGTTGCCGCCGCCGACGACGACGGCGACCTGGGTGCCGGTCTTCTGGGCTTCGACGATCTGGCGGGCGATGGAGCGGGCTTCGTCGATGTCGATGCCGTGGCCCCCTTCGCGGCAGAACGCCTCCCCGCTGATCTTCAGGAGGACGCGCTTGTACTTGGGGGTGGCCATTGAGCCCTGAGCTTATCTCCCTAACTCCATCCGATGGAAGCGCCGCACGACTATATTCTCGCCGATTTTGGCGATCATCGAGCGGATCAACTCGCCGTACGTCCCCTTGAACTCGTCCTCCTTCGGATACGGCATGTGGAGGAGGCAGAGTCGGGAATAAAGATTCTTCTCGAGCTTGCCCTCGAGGATCTTCTCGGCGATCTGGGGCGGCTTCCCTTTCACGTCCCCCTCGTACTTCTTCTTCTCCTCGGCGAGAAGCTCCGCGGGAACCTGGTCCTTGGATACGTACTTGGGATCGAACGCCGCGACCGCCACCGCGAGGTCCCGGAGGAGCGCCTGGAAGTCCTGGTTCTTGACGACGAAGTCGGTGTTGGACCCGAGCTCGACCAGGGAGCCGACGCGGCCGACCCCCTCGGTCGTGTGGATGTACGACCCGATGGCGCCGGCCGCGGTCTCCTTGCCGGCCTTCTTGTCGGCGATCTCGCCGAGCCGCTTCCGGAGGATTTCCTTGGCCTTGTCGTAGTCCGCGGCCGCTTCGACGAGGGCCTGCTTGCACACCATCATGCTGGCGTCAGTTTCCTGGCGCAGCTTCATGACTTGCTTGGGATCAATGTCGGGCATTGTGTTTTCTCTCTGTCCGTCGAAGTCGTCAGACTTCAGACATCAGACTTCAGCCCCGACTCACCCCTGCGGGGGCGCCGCGGGAGCCGCCGGCGCGGGACGCGGGCCGCCGGGTCCGCGGCCCCGACCGCCACCGCCGCCGCCCGGTCCGCGGGGACCGCCGAAGCCGAAGAGCCGCTCGCCCCGGCCGCGCCCGCCGCGTTCCCGTCCGCCGACGGAGACGACCTGCTGGGGCACCGGCTCGGGCGTCGCGATGTGCGGGGCGCGCGCGCGTCCCTCGATCACCGCGTCGGCGAGCTTGGCCACGACGATCTGGATCACCTTCATCGAATCGTCGTTGCCGGGGATCGGGACGTCGATCGTGTCGGGGTCGCCGTCCGAGTCGATGAGCGCGACGGTCGCGGCGCCGACCTTGTCGGCCTCCGCGACGGCGATGGATTCGTGCATGGGATCGATGATGACGAGCGCGGCGGGCAGGCGGTCGAGCATCCGGATGCCGTCGAGGTTGCGGATGAGCTTCCGCTTCTCGCGCGCGATGCTCGCCTGCTCCTTCTTGCCGTACCGGTTGATCGTGCCGTCCTCTTCCCAGGTCTCGATGGTCTTGAGCCGCCCGAGCCGCTCGCGGATGGTGGCGTAGTTCGTCAGGGTGCCGCCGAGCCAGCGCTCCGCGACGTACGGCATGCCGCAGCGCTTGGACTCGTTCCGGACGACGGTGCAGGCCTGCCGCTTCGTGCCGACGAAGAGGATCAGCTCCCCCTTGGCGGCGAGCTTCTCGAGGAAATGGCAGGCCTTGATGAGGCCCTTGACCGTTTCCCGGACGTCGATGATGTGGATGAGGTTGCGTCGGGCGAAAATGTACGGGGCCATCTTCGGGTTCCACCGGCTGACCTTGTGGCCGAAGTGGACGCCCGCGACCAGCAGAGACTTCGGATCGATGAACGTGGACGGCATCGGGATCTCCAAACAGGGTCTTTCGACCAATCGCCCCCCGCCGACATTCCCCGGGGCGGCTGCCAACCGTCCCGCGGGCTCCCCGGGCTGCGCATCGCGCCGGCGGCCGTCCAGCGGACGGCAACCTCGCCGATCGACCCCGAAGGTCTACGCCTTCAGGGCGCGCGCGCCCCCTCCACGAGGGGTCACGGGGATTCGGAAAAGGGCGGAACCAAAGAGAGCGGATTCTAGAAGGAGCGGATAGGCGAGTCAAGCCGTACGACGCGCGCATCCGGCATCCAGCATCCAGCATCCGGCATGCAGCATCCGGCATCCAGGATGGCGACACGTTGATCCCGGAGCATTCGCTGACCTGAATCCCCTGGTTAGGTGGAACCGGACCAGCGACTTGGTTTCAGGCCCCGGATGCTGGATGCCGGATGCCGGATGCCGACTACTTCTCAATCAGGACTTCGTCCGCCGTTCGATGAAGTCCATTGATGACGAGCACCGTCACCAATTCGCGGTCGTGGCGGTTGAGCTTCACGATCTGCTGCCGGATCGCCTCCAGCCGCTCGCGCACCTCGCGCTCCAGCCGGTCGATCTGCTTCGCGATGCCGGGGTGGTCGCTCTTGATCGTCCGCACCTTGTCGAACAGTGAAACGGCGAGATAGGAAATGTCGGCTTCCCTGACCTTGGCGCGCGCCATGAAGTGCCCCTTGCTCACCAAATCGTATCAATCCGGACGCCGGTAGTCCCGCAGCAATTGCACCATCAGCGACATGTCGCCGGCCAGCGGCGCCTCGTACTGGACCCGCTCCCCCGTCCCGGGATGGGTGAACCGGATCCGGAACGCGTGCAGCGCCTGGCGCTCGAGGACCGGGACGTTCGGATCGGGAACGCGCTCGTCGACGACGCCCTCCCCCGCGAGGTCGCGCAAATAGACCGGTTTTCCCGACCCGTACGCCGCATCGCTCACGCACGGGTGGCCGATCGACCCGAGGTGGACGCGGATCTGGTGCGTGCGCCCGGTCTTCGGAGCGACGAGCACGAGCGTGTACCCGCGGAACCGCTCCTGCACCTGGTAGAAGCTCGTCGCGGGTTTTCCCTTCCCCTTCTTCACCACGGCCATCCGCTCGAAGTCCTTCGGGTGGCGGTCCATGTCCTTGTCGATCACGTCCTCGTCGAGCGGCATCTCGCCGGCGACGATCGCGAGATATTCCTTCTCGATCGTCCGGTCCTGGAACTGCTTCGTCATCGCGGCGTGCGCCTTCGCCGTCTTGGCCGCGAGGATCACCCCGCTCGTGTCCTTGTCGATGCGGTGGACGAGGCCCGGCTTGTAGATGTCGTCCGTCTCGGGGAGCGTCCCGAGGTGGTGGAGGAGCGCGTTGACGAGCGTGTCGTCCCAGTGGCCCGCGGCCGGGTGGACCACGAAATCGGGCGGCTTGTTGATGGCGATGATCTGGTCGTCCTCGTGGATGATGGAGATCGGGATGTCGCTGGCGACGACTTGCGGCTCGATGAGCTTCGGGACGACCACCTCGATCTCGTCGCCCATGTTGATCACGTAGGAGGGCTTGGTCGGGTGCCCGTTGACCGTGACGCGCTCCTCCTTGATCAACTTCTGGACGAGCGTGCGCGAATAATCGGGGAGGCGCTTGTGGATGTAGATGTCGAGCCGCTGGAGCGTCGCCTCCTTGTGGATCTTGAACGTATGGCGCGCGAGCGTGCCATAGTCGACTTTGATCACCTTGGGCATGGAGCGTCGAAGATAGCACACGGGGACCCGCGTCCTTGACGCGATGGCGCAAAACCGCTAAATGATGATTCCCGCCACGGAGAATCTGGAGTGACCCTGACGCTCGATTGCCCGAAATGCGGCCGGCGCAACGTCCT
>DASRJF010000362.1:0-5156 GCA_035649615.1 Planctomycetota bacterium
GATGGGGGTGAAGGTGAGGGCGGTGAAGCCGGGGCTGCCGGCGTTCGAGGCGAAGGTGGTGAGGAACGGGGTGTACTTCATCGGGGTGCACGCGGTGGAGACGGACCCGGTGATCCCGCAGAAGTACCTGCACGGGCTGCTGGAGATCGAGATGCGCCACCCGGTGAACCTGAACACGGCGCGCCGCGAGACGCTCCGGGCCCTCTTCGAGGGGCTGTCCCTTTCGATGCCGACGTCGGGCGGGGCCGGTTGGAAGACGTACACGCTGTCTTCGGAGGAGGCGCAGACCGCGGCGGACGGCCTGTACCGGAAGAACATCTGGACGTGGGACCGCTTTCTGCAGGAGGTGATGGCGCTCGACGTCGAGGATTGCAAGAAGGCCGCGGTCCTCCTCAACGCGATCGATCCGGGGAACGTGCTCCTCGACGACCGTCACGAGGGCCGGGGTTCGGTGGGATTCTGCTTCACGTCGAATGAGACGGTCACGATCGAGGCGTTTGCGTCGGTCAACACCGAGGCCGGCACCCCCCAGGGCGGCGCCGGCTTCCGCGAGGTCGTCGATCTCGGCTGCCCCGCGATGATGACGCGGTCGTGGGAGAACCAGCACGATTTCGATCGCATGATCGGTCCGCCGCGCCTGCTCGTGTCGGCGAACAACAAGATCCCGATCCTGCCCAAGGCGTTCGCCGAGGCCCTGTCGCTGGCGGGAGTCCTGGGGAGCGGCTACTCGGGCTACCCGTTCGGCGCCCGGATGGAGACGTTCCCGAAGGACATGGACAAGGGCGAGATCTCGGACCAGACCCTGAAGTCGAAGCAGGGACTGACCCCCAACTTCGTCTCGATGAGGACGGACCGGGACCACCGCGGCCAGGGCGGGATTTTCAAGTACGCGGAGCACTTCGACGACGAGCTCGAAGGGCGGAAGATCGACGGGGCCGCCCACTCGGTCGAGCAGGCGAAGGCGTTCGCGCCCCAGCCGACGCGGGCCGACACGGCCTCGGGCGGCACCGAGTTCTGGATCCGGTTCGACCAGTCGCCCGCCTCGGGCTCCGTCGTGAAGCTCTTCGACATCCGCGAAAGCGACTCCGTCAATCGCGTCTCCGTCGAGGTCATCCTCAACGAGATCGTCTTCCGGCTCACCGACGCCACGGAAGGCTCGACGATCTTGCCGATCGACAAGGGCTTCTCGGAGATCCGCGCGCCGTTCCAGCCCACGAAGGACACCTGGTACCACATCGCCGCGTACTGGAAGGGCACGAAGTACGGCCACATGATCCTCATGATCGACGGGTTCGTGCCCAACAAGGCCAAGTGGCGCCACGTGGACCTCGACACCGACAAGGCGATGTCCACGGAGCTTTCCTCGGCGTTGCCCCAACCCGATCCCGCCGCGCCCTACACGTCGTTGCCGCTCAAGGACTCGAGCTTCCTCGTGAAGCCGACGACCTGGCCGCGCGAGGAGCCGTTCATCGTGCCGCTCCAGGTCGGCGACGAAGTGATCGAGTACGAACAGCAGTCCGGCCAGGGGCGCCGCGGCGCGAGGATCGCCGACAGCGTCTACGGCACCGATTTCCAGGACCATCCGCAGGACGCCAAGGTCACGGTCTTCGGCTACACGAGCATCCTGCGCGACCTGAACGTCGCCATCATCTACCAGCCTCCCGGGTTCGACCCGCCCGGGGAGCTCTACATGCGGTTCGGCCCCCTGGTCCAGACCTCGGGCGTGAATACGTACCGGTTCGGGACCCCGGTCGCGACGTCGGTCGTGGGGGAGGAGCAGGACTCCGACGGCAACCCGGCCGTGCTGGCCAACAACGACAAGATCCGGTACGTGATCTCGGACCAGGTCCAGGCGGACAACACGGACTGGCCCGACATGGGTTTCATCAAGATCCAGGACGAGGCCATCTTCTACCAGCAGATCACGCGCGAAGGCCCGAAGACGGGCTACTTCGAGATGTGCCAGCGCGGCGCGGAGGGGACGCAGCCGGCGAATCACCCGACGGGCGCCGAGATCGAGCTGTGGAGCATCGCCATTTCAACGCTCGATACGCGGATGACGACCCCTACCATCATCCAGATCAAGGAGGAGTGGTTCGGGCCCGTGACGCACGCGACGGGGCCCTCCGGCGTCCCCCAGAAATTCTGGGTCGGGTGCCTCGTCAACGGCCGCCCCGTCCCCATCATGCGGGGCTGGGACTGGATGACCCCGCTCCCCCAGAACATCCGGTTCCACGAGCCCGACGAGCCGCTCATCCCCGTGTTCGCGGCGCGCGAGGTCGACCCGCTGCGACGGCGGACGAACCTGGGGCGCCACGACAGCGTGACGGTCCTCAACGCGGACTACGAAAAAGAGAGCCACACCATCTGCCGCGCCCTCACGATCGAGGAGCTCAACCAGTGGAAGTACATGCAGAACCCGGCGATGGGCAATCCGCCGCCGCCGCCGCGGGATCTCGTCAACCAGGGCATCCAGCTCGCGACGATGTTCGGGCAGGCGCGGAAAATGTACCCGGTGGACGGACTCCATAACCGCGTCCTGAAATTCCCGTCGGGCGAACTGCTCGACCAGCGATGGCTGGCGATCAAGAACCCCGCGGCCACCTACGGTCCCGCGAAGGCGACGATCGACGAGGTGAAGAACGTCGCGTCGCTGAAGGGCGAGTTCCTCCTGGACCGCGTGGCGCCGCCCCAGGTCCCGCAACTCGGCGTCTCGAATCCGGCGATGATCAACGCGAACCAGTCGAGCGGCATCGTCGTGGCCGGCGAGGAGATCGTCGGCTACGCGAAGTACGACGGGATCGGCGGATTCACGCGGTGCAAGCGCGGGTGGCTCAATTCAACCGCGCAGGTCCACAACGAGGGCGACCCTGTCTTCCTGTTGAACTTCCTGCCCGTGGCCGCGGTGGGCGACCAGCAGCTGGACGCCACCACCCGGATGATCCCCATCACCCAGCAACTGGCCGGACAGGGGTACACGCGCGGCTACGTGCTCGTGGGTGACGAGGTGATCGGATTCGAAGAGGTGGGTATCAAGGGGGTCGAACTGGACAGCCTGGCCCGGTTCGACGGGACCGGACTCTTCCGGGGCATGTTCGGCACCAGCCAACGGGGCCACCAGGCCCATTCGATGGTGTTCGGCATCCCGTTCCGGTACTGGGACGGCTACAAGGCGAACGAGTTCGACAACCGGATGCCCCATTTCCAGGTGGCCCAGACCACGCGCGACGCGCGCTGGCGCGAGATGCGGTACGTCATCGACACCGGGCAGAACGACGCGAATCTCCTGCCGCACGCGTACCTGCGCCTCGACGGGCTCGGGGAGTTCACGATCCCGACCCTCGGCGAGCATTCGGCGGTGTGGCACTTCTACAAATCGCAGTCGAATCCGCTCCAGGATTACGTCTCCTCGCGGCTCGAGAACGGTCAGCTCGAAGCCCGGTTCTTCCTCGAGTACCGGCAGGGTTCCTACTGGCCGCAGGATTCGTGGAAGCGGACGATGAGGATCCACGAGCTGCGCATCGACTACGATCGGGACATGAAGGTCTTGTTCCATGAAGAAAAGTAAAAACTTGGGGGGGCAAGTCCCCCGTAGCCCCACAGGAACTGACCGGCAGAGGCAGAAACAGGGCGAAGGGGGAATGACCCTAGTCGAACTCCTCGTCGCCTTTGGCGTCTTCTTGATCCTGGTCGGCCTCCTCGTGTCGCTCTCGATGACCGGCCTCGAGACCTGGCAGGAAGGGGAGGCGCGGAAGGACTCGTTCGACCGCGGCCGGATCGTGCTGGACCAGATCACCGACGACCTCAAGAGCACGTTCGCCGACAACCAGTGGTACCTCCTCGACGGCCAGCCCCTGCTTCACGCCGGGTTCTATTGCGACACCGAGGGCGCCGGACAGCGCCTTCGCTTCGTCCGGGTGGGGCACGAGGACCTGATGCGGCCCGATCCCGACAAGAAGCTCGTGCGGCCCCCGAACGAGGGGCTTTACACCGACCTGTGGGAGGTCGCGTACCTGCTCAATCCCGAGGGCAAGCCGACGGGGCTCTACCGGGGCGTCCGGTACTTCAACCGGGGCGCCATCGACGCGACGCTGCTCGAGGAGAAGCCGCTCGAGGACACGAAATCGCTCGCCTGGAACCGCACCTTCACGCTGCTGGACTCGGGCGTCCTGTGGGTGGGATACCGGTTCTGGACCAAGTACACGAACACGTGGGACACGCAGTACCCGGTCAAGCAGGTCTCCCCGCTGTTGAAGCAGCAGGACACGAAAAAGGACGCGGTGGCGGACAAGAGCCGGGTGGGACCCCACCTCGCCTGGGATTCGTCGCGCGGCCGGATCCTCGAGTTCAAGCTCTTCTACAAGCAGTTGCCGCCGGACGATCCGGACTTCGCGTACCCCGAGATCGTGCAGGTGACGGTCGTCGTCGAGTCGCAGTCCATGGAAGTGAGCGGGGCGAAGCTCGCGGACGCGGTGGACGAGAACGGGACGACGGTCCTCCTGCACTCGGCGCGAGGCGTACCGGAGCCGCCCGATTTCGTCCTCATCGGAACCGAGTGGATCGGCTACACGGGCAAGGAGGGGTCGAAGCTGACGGGGTGCCGCCGGGGCGTACGCCGCACGAAGCCGGCGGCCCATGCGCTGAACGCCACGGTCCGGTTCGGCGAGACGTTCGTCACGGACGTCGCGATTCCGGCCTATCGGGAGCCCCAGCGATGACTTGTCGCACGGGAGGACCTGCCCTGAGCGACCCTGAAGGGCGCGCTTCGCGCTCCTTCAGGGGAGTCGAAGGGTTCACGTTGCTCGAGGTGATCATCGCGCTGGCGATCCTGGTGATCGGACTCTCCGCGATCCTCCCGCTCTTCGCCGTGGGCGCGACCAGCCACAAGCGCGGGATCGATCAGACGATGGTCAGCCTGATCGCCCCGCATATCACGGCCCGGCTCCAGGAGCGGCTGTACGAGGTGAATCCGCCGGCGCTGAAGGACCAGGAGTACGCGGACGTGGGGCGGACCTACAAGTACGACGCCACCTTCACGCCGCTGGACCTCGGCGACCGGGACCGCATGGCCTTCATCGTCCGCGTCACCGTGCGCTGGTCGGAGAACGCGTCCCTGCACAGCGAGTCCTTCTCGACGATCCTGCTCCGCCGCACGG
>DASRJF010000363.1:0-2612 GCA_035649615.1 Planctomycetota bacterium
ATCCTGAAGGGGAGCGAGCTTCCCGACGAGTACGTCGTCCTCGGCGCCCACCACGACCACGTCGGCCGCAAGGGACAGCACCGCGCGGGCCAGCTCGGCGAGTCGACGAAGGAGGACGAGATCTGGAACGGGGCCGACGACAACGGATCGGGCACGACGGCCCTGCTCGGCGTCGTCCGCCACTTCTCCGCGACCGGCGCGCGCCCGCGGCGCTCCATCCTCTTCCTCACGTTCAGCGCGGAGGAATGGGGCCTCCTCGGGTCGCGCCACTACGTCGACCATCCGCTGGTCCCGCTCGCCCATACCGTCGCCATGTTCAACATGGACATGGTCGGGCGCACCGACACCGAGAACGCGGCGAACGCCTACGGCGTCGCCACCGCCGCCAACGGGATCTTCCGGGACATCCTCAAGCGCGCGGGCGAGGGCGCGGGCCTGGCCCTCACCTTCGAGGACGGCTTCGGCGACGGCAGCGACCACGTCTCCTTCTTCGCGAAGGGGATCCCGATCCTCGGCCTGTCCGAGCGCGGCCCCTGCCCGGACTATCACAAGGTCACCGACCACGCCGAGAAGATCGACTACGGCACGATGGCGCGGATCGCGCGCGCCGCCGCGACGGCCCTCCTGGAAATCGCCGGCCTCGCGGAGAGGCCGAAGCCGAATCCGGAGTTCAAGCGTCCCGCGCCCCCCGAACCCGTCTCGCCCCGCCTCGGCGCGTACTTGGAATCGGTCGACGGCGAGGCGCTGGCGAAGCTCCGGCTGGGGAACGGCCGGGGCGCGCTCGCCGTCAATGGCGTGGTCCAGGGTTCGGTCGCCGAGACGCACGGCCTCAAGGAAGGCGACGTCCTGGTCTCGCTCGCCAGCGTGTACTTCTCGCCCGACAACCCGCGCGAGTCGCTCATCCAGGCCCTCGCGGGGGTCGTCCGCGGCGAGCCCGTCCGCGTCGAGATCGTCCGCGGGGGCGCGATGTCCGTCGTGACGCTCATCTGGCCGTCCACCGAGGCGGACGCGAAGGTCAAGGCGCTGATCGAGCGCCTGCCCGCGGGGGGCGACCTCGCGCTCGAGAAGGAGATCGCGGAATTCGGCGAGGCGGCCGAGGCGCGCGCGCGCCGCCTGACGGGCGCCGTGGGCCGCCGGGTGCGCACGGGCGTCGTCATCAAACGCCGCGCGGACAACCTTCCCCAGGTGTGGGGCACGCGGAGCTACGTCATCAAGGATCCCGAGGGCCGCGAGATCGGCGGCCTGAAGATGACCGTGACGCGGTTGAAAGAGGCGAAGGGCGAACCGCTCCGGATCGCGTGCGAACAGCACTATAAAGGGACCCTCACGGGGCAGGAGGCGGTTTTCGCGCGCGACAGCCGCCTATCGCTTATCAGCTTCAGCCTGACGCGGGATGGGGAGACGCTCGAGAAGAAGTTCGACCCCGCGACGCCGGGCCCGAACCTGACGGCCCACCTCGTGATGATGCTGCTCGGCGGGACCCTGCCCGAGGAATATCGAGGCATGGCGGTGCACGGCGAGAAGGGGCGGGAGGACGAGCCCGCGTCGCTGGAAGTGGACGGCCCCGGCGAGTTCGTGATGAACGGCAAAAAGACCAAGGCGACGCGCGTGATCAAGAAGGACGTCGGGGGCGGCGAGATGAGCATGTGGGTCGACGCCGCCGGGGTCGTGCTCATGATCGAGGGCCGCGCGGGACGCGTCGAGCTCGTCATGAAGCCGGAGCCTGGACCCTCCAAGTAGGCGAAACCCATGTTCCTGGTCCTGAAGGTCCTGGTCCTGGTCGGCCTGATCAAGCTGCTGCTGGCGACGGAAAAGCCCGTCCTGTGCGCCGGCATCTACGGCGCCGGCGTGTGCCTGCTGATGCTGGGGGTCGGCATTCCCTTTGGAGCCGTTTACCTTCGCGGAGCCGGGGCGTTCCTGCTGGCCTGGCTCTACTTTGCCGGCCTGAACGCCACCGAGGGAACCAAGCTCTTCTGGGTCATCCTCATCGGCGGCCTGATCATCGGGCTCGTCTAGACTTCCGGAAAGCGCGGCTCGCCAGCTCCAGGGACCGGTCGTAGCGGTACTGGATGCTGGAATGGTTGTCGTCGAACTCCTCGACGACGTGGCGGATCCCGAGCGCTTTCGCCTTCCGGCTGAAGATCCGCATCCCGTGGTGCAGGTTGAATTCGTCGCGCGTCCCGCAGTCGAGGAACAGCAGCGAGAGCTTTTTCAGGTTGCGCGCGTAGCGCCCGATCACGTGGACCGGATCCCACTCGAGCCATCGGCGCCACACGTCCTCGCGCAAGTCGCCGGTTGATTCGTCGATCGGCAGGTCGAACCCGAGCTTCGACTTCGGGTTCGGCGAATAGCACGACGCCATCGCGAGGGTGTTGAGCGCGGGGAAGAGCGACATCTCCCCCTTCTTGGGCCGCTGCCCCCAGTGGCGGATGAACCCGGCGCAGCCGCCGTGCTTCTTGTACGTGTCCTGAGCCTTCGGGAAATCCACCAGGTAGCAGTACAGGAAGTACATGTCGCCGCTCGTGCAGCAGACCACGCCGAACGTCTCCGGGTGGCGCATCCCCAGGATCATCGCGCCGTACCCGCCGCTCGATTTCCCCATGACCGCGCGG
>DASRJF010000364.1:0-8860 GCA_035649615.1 Planctomycetota bacterium
TCGTCGGCCCCTCGAGCATCGTGACGTTGATCAAATCGATCCCGCCGTACTGGAAGCCGGCGATCGCGCTGTTCAACAAGCGCGTCGGCAGCCTGGAGAAGGACGAGGAGTTCCTGGACTCCCGGTCGCCGATCACGAAGGTGGACGCGATCAAGATCCCGCTTCTCGTGGCGCAGGGGGCCAACGACCCGCGCGTCAAGCAGGCGGAGAGCGAGGCGATCGTCGCCGCCGTCCGGGCCAAGGGAAAGGACGTGGAGTACCTGCTCTTCGCGGACGAGGGCCACGGCTTCGCGCGCCCGGAGAACCGGATGGCGTTCTACGCGTCCGCGGAGGCGTTCCTGGCGAAGCATCTCGGCGGCCGGACGCAGCCGCCGACGGAAGCCGAGGCGAAGCTCCTGGCGGCCGTGAGGAAGTGAGAGAAGGGATCACCGGCGGGCGCGCCCCCGGGCGGCTCGAAGCCTGGAGGAGGCGCGTGGTAAATGAAAGCCGATTCTCTCCCTCGGCGGCCCTTCCGGGGGCTCCATCATGTGCTGGAGCGTCTTCAGGACTCTCTTGAACCGCCCATCACAGTTCTTCTCCACATCGTGAAGGCGCCGGGCCAGGGCCTCGTGGTTGGCCAGGACCTTCCGAAAACGCGAGAAGGCCCTCATGATCGCGATATTGACCTGGATCGCCCTCGGGCTTCGAAGCACGCTCGAGAGCATGGCCACACCATGCTCGGTGAAGACGCGCACGGGCTTCCGCCGGCCGCCGTGCGAACTTGATATGCCAGTTTGGCACATCAAGTTCCCCAGCTCCTTCGAGGGAACGACGAACGAGAAGTCGCCGGGAAACCGGTCAAGATTGCGGCGCACGGCCCTGTTCAGGCTCGACGTGGTCACGCCATAAAGCCGGGCCAGGTCGATATCCAGCATGACTCGCTGACCGCGCACGGAGAAAATGCGCCGATCGATGCTTTCCAGGGAAATCACCAGCTCGCGTGCGGCCATGGCGGCCCTCCTTGAATCAACGACCTTTCGCCAGTCCTCTAAACGGTGTGCGCGGGGAGGCGTCGCGCCGCACGATCGAGGCCCCGGGATCTCCCGTTCGGCTACAATCTCCGGTTGACGCCCATGCGAACCGCCGCCATTCTCGCGCTCATGTTCCTGCCCCAGGCGACGCCGAGCGGCGAGCCGGCGGATCGCATCTTCATCTGCGCCCGCGGATACTCGGGCGATCGCGCCAAACCCTACTTCGAAGCCCTCGCGGTCAAGTCCGGGCGCATCCTCGCGGTCGGCGGCCATGCGCCCGTCCTCGCCGCCCACAAGGGGCCGAAGACCGAGGTGATCGATCTCAAGAACGGGTATGTCTACCCGGGATTCATCGACGCCCACGCCCACTTCGGCGGACTCGGGCGTTTCAAACGCCAGCTCGACGCGCGGAACACGAAGTCGTTCGATGAGCTCGTCGCGCTGGCCAAGGAGCGCGCGGCGAAAGCCGCCCCCCGCGAGTGGATCCTCGGCGGCCGCTGGGACCACGCGTCGTGGGGAATGAAGGAGTTCCCGACGCACCACAAGCTTTCCGAGGCGGTTCCCGACGTCGCCGTCTTCCTCTCGCGCGTCGACGGCCACGCGGCGCTGGCCAACCGGAAGGCGATGGAGCTGGCGGGGATCACGCGCGACACGCCCGACCCGCCGGGCGGCGACATCCTTCGCGACGCGAACGGCGACGCGACGGGGATCTTCGTCGACAACGCGACCGACCTCTTCAAGCGAGCGATCCCGCCCCGCGCGGTCCCCCCCGAGACCGCGGCGCTCGACGCCCAGGAGGCGTGCCTGAAGGTGGGGCTCACGGGCGTCCACGACATGGGAGTGTCGTGGGAGGAAGTCGAGGCCTACCAGCGGCTCGCGGACTCCGGGAAGCTCAAGATCCGCCTGTACCTCGCCCTCTCCGGGGACCTGGGAATCGCGACGCGCAAACCCGTCCTCGGCGAGCGCATCACCGTCCGGGCCGTGAAGCTCTACCACGACGGCGCGATGGGCTCGCGCGGCGCGCTCCTCCTCGAGCCGTACAGCGACAAGCCGGTCAACGACAAGGGCGAGGCGAACGTCGGGCTGCGGGTCGGAGACGCCGCCCACCTCCGCGAGGTCGCGGCCGCCGCGGCGAAGCACGGGTGGCAGGTGTGTGTCCACGCGATCGGCGACGGCGCCAACCGCGAAGTCCTCGACGCCTTCGAGGCGGCGGGGGCGAAGGACGCGCGGTTCCGGGTCGAGCACGCCCAGTGCATCAGCCCCGCGGACATCCCGAGGTTCGGGAAGCTCGGCGTCATCGCCTCCATGCAGCCGACCCACGCGACGAGCGACATGCGCTGGGCCGAGGAGCGCGTGGGGAAGGAGCGCGTGAAGGGATGCTACGCGTGGCGGAGCCTCCTCGACGCGGGCGCGCGGCTCGCCGGCGGGAGCGACTTCCCGGTCGAGAGCGAGAACCCCCTCCTCGGCTTCATCGCGGCCGTCACGCGGCAGGACCTGGACGGGAAGCCCGAGGGGGGCTGGATGCCGGGCCAGCGGCTGACCCGGGAAGAGGCGCTCCGGATCTTCACGCTCGACGCCGCGTACGCGGGCTTCGAGGAGAACGCGCGCGGCACGCTGGCCCCCGGCAAATATGCCGATTTCGTAATATTGTCCGGCGACCTCATGAAGGTCCCGGACGCGGAACTCCGGAAACTCGTCGTCGTGCAGACCGTCATCGCGGGCGAGACGGTCTACGCGAGGCCCCAGTGAAGTTCGCGGCCGCGGCCCTGCTCCTGCTCCTCCAGGATCCCCTCACGGACGCGCAGGTCCGCGAGCTCCACGGCCAGCTGGTCCCGTCCGCGGAGGAGAAGTGGCAGACGATCCCGTGGAGGATCGATCTCCCCGCGTCGCGCGACGAGGCCGCCGCGGCGAAGAAGCCCGTCTTCCTCTGGTCGATGAACGGACACCCGCTCGGCTGCACCTGAAACAACGGCGTGTGGGACCGGGCGTCCACGTTCGCCGACGACCGCGTGATCGAGCTCCTCCAGGAGAAGTTCATCCCGGTCGCCGTCGACTGCTGGTACCTCGACCGCGCGAAGGACGCCGCGGGCGAGTTCTACAAGAAGGTCGTGTCGCAGCGTCAGCCGTTCGAGCCCGGGAAGAGGTCGACGCAGGGGTTTTATGCCTTCGCGCCGGACGGGACCCTGCTTCGGGGCTGGAACAACCGCAACGTGCCGCGGATGCGCGAGTATCTCGAGAAGGCGCTGAAGGACTTCAAGCCGGGAGCGTCCGAGGCGCTCGACGCGGCGCGAGATCCCCGGTTCGCGCGGCCGGTCCCCGAGGGGGCGGTCGTGGTGGACGTCTACTCGAAAGTCCTGGAAGCCGAGTGGCCGCCGACCGACGACGAGATGATCAAGCCTCTCCGCGTCGCGAGGGGGCGCGATCGCCTGTGGATCCTGAAGGACGAGCTTGAAGCGCTGGCCGGCGGGAAATTCCCCGACCGGCTTGCGCGTCGCCTGGCCCGGTACCACCTGCTCGACAACACGCGGGGCGAACCGCCGATGTGGGCGCCCGCGGAGGTGAAGGAGCTTACGCTGGACCTGAAGGACGGCCGGATCGCGGGCCGCGCGACGCTCGATTCCGGAGACCGGAGTTTCCAGGCGGACCTGGCCGGCGCCGCGGAGTTCCGCGACGGGAAGCTCGTCCGGTTCGACGTCGTGGCGCGGGGCGCCTGTCGCGGGGAAGGGCCGTTTACGAAGAACGCCCCGAAGGGGACGTCCACGCTCGGCGTCGCGTTCACGCTGGCGAAGCCGGGCGAGGCGTCCAAGGTGGCGCCGCAGGGCGCGCGCGATTTGCGAGGCTACCTCGCGCCTTGATCCTTGAAGCCCGCGATCATTTCTTCTTCCGCTCGTTGAACGCCGCCTCGAATTCCGCCTTGTGTTTCTTGTACACGGCGACGTCCTCCTCATTGAGGGTGTTGAGGTTCATCTGCTTGTAGCGGAAGTGAACAGAAATCGAGGGTCTACGACCCGGAGGAGAACTCCGCGCGGACCCGGCGCGTCTCGGCCTCGATGCGTTCCTCGGACGTCCCCTCGGCCCGCAGCAGCAGTTCCGTGAGCCCGACGGCCGCCTCCACCTCGTCGTACACGACGGCGGTGACGCCGAGACGCCGCAGGGGCTCGCGCTCGCCGACATAGTGCGACCGCGAGATCACCTGCAGGTCCGGGTTCACCCGCCGGGCCGCCTGGATCACCGGAACGTGGTGGGCCGGATCGGGCATCGTCACCACGAGGTACTTCGCGCGGGCGGCTCCCGCGGCCTGGAGGATGTCCTCCCTGGCGGCGTCGCCGTAGATCGCGAGGCCGCCCGAGTCGGCGAGCCTCGCCACGGTGTCGACGTTGATATCGATCACCACCGCCCGGATTCCGAACGATTTCAGAATCTGCACGGCGGCGTTGCCGACCGGCCCGAAGCCGACGACGATCGCCCGCGCGGCCCCGTCCTCACCGGCGAGGAGACCGGTCGCGGCCTGGTTCACGGCGCGACCGCGCGCCTCCACGCGGCGGTTCAACCGGTTCCACAGCGCGGGCCGGGACCGGAGGGCCTGCTCGAGGCGGCCCGTCATCTTGAAGAGCAGGGGATTCACGGCGATCGACAGGACCGCGCACGCGACGAGGATGGAGGAGGCTTCGACCGGCAGGATTCCCAGCCGGCCCGCGGCCTGCGCCAGGATGAACGAGAACTCGCCCACCTGCGCGAGACCGATCGCCACCGTCAGCGCGGTCCGGACCGAATGGCCGAGGATGATGACGATCAGCAGGGCGGTAACGGGCTTGGCCAGGAGAATGATGCCCAACGTGGCGGCCGCGAGCCCCGGCTGGGCGAGCAGGGTCCGGGGATCGAAGAGCATGCCGACCGAAACGAAGAACAGGACCGCGAACGCGTCGCGCATCGGCAGCGCGTCGGCCGCCGCCTGGTCGCTGACCTTCGACTGGCCGACGACCAGGCCCGCGAGGAACGCCCCGAGCGCCATCGACGCGCCGAAGAGGGCGGCCGATCCCGCCGCGATGGCGAGGGCGAGCGCCAGGACCGTGAGCGTGAAGAGCTCGCGCGACCGGGTGCGCGCCATGCGCGTCAGGAGCCACGGGATGGCCCTCGTCCCCGCGACCAGGACCAGGACGACGAGCGCCCCGAGCTTGAGCAGCGACACGCCCAGCGACGCGAGGATCGTGCCGGGGTCCGGCGTTCCGCCCCCGGGGAGGGAGATCGCGGCGACGGGCAGGAGCACGAGGACCAGGACCGTGAAGATGTCCTCGACCACGAGCCAGCCCACGGCGATATGGCCCTGCGCCGAGTCGAGGGCCCCGTTGTCGACCAGGACGCGCAGGAGGACGACCGTGCTCGCGACCGAGACCGCGAGGCCGAAGACGAGACCCGCCCCGAGACCCCACCCGGCCGCGAGCCCGACGGCCACGCCCAGCGCGGTCGCCACGACGATCTGTCCGATGGCGCCGGGAATCGCGATCGCCTTGACCGCCAGGAGATCCTTCACGTGCAGGTGCAGGCCGACGCCGAACATGAGCAGGACGACGCCGACTTCGGCGAGCTGCGCCGCGATCTCGCGGTCGCCCACGAATCCGGGCGTATGCGGGCCGATCGCCACGCCGGCGAGGAGGAACCCGAGGAGGGGGGAGAGTCCGAGCTTGTGCGTGACATAGCCGAGGATCAGCGCGGCGGAGAACGCCGCGGCCAGCATCGGGATCAGGCCAAGGTCGTGCATGGACTCCGTGCCTGCGGGGGACCGGGGTGGCGGCGCTCAGGACTTCCGCTTGGGCTTCCGGCTGCCGCCCTTCAACAGGTCGTCGATCTTCGCGGCGAGGATGAAATCGCTCTTGGTGAGTCCGTCGATCTTGTGCGTGAAGATGCTGATGTCGAGACGGCCGTAGGCGACGAGGAGGTCCGGATGATGCCCGGCCTTCTCGGCGACGGCCCCGATCCGGTTCGCCAGCTTGAGGGGCCCCATGAAATCGCCGCTCTCGATCCGCCGGTGGAGGTGGTGGCCGTCGACGATCGTCCAGCCCGGGACCTCGGCGGCGAGGGGCGCGATCTCGTCCGCGGTGAGCGGCGGCACGCCGCCCCGGCAGGGGGCGCACTTCAGGTTCGCGAGCGACGACATGCCCGGATTCTACCCCGCGCGGATTCTTTCCGCAATCGCTTGACATGCCTACCAACTAGTAGGTAGGGTTCTGGGCATGCCGAAGCGGGACATGAAGTCGCGGATCCTCGACGTCGCCCAGGAGCTCGTCCAGGTCCGCGGCTTCAACGCCTTCAGCTTCCACGACCTCGCGGCGCGGGTCCGCCTGAGCGCGCCGAGCGTCCATCACCACTTCCCGTCGAAGGGGGAGCTCGGCCGGCAGCTCATGGCCCGCTACCGGGCCGGGTTCGGGGCGCGGCTCGCGGACATCGAGCGGCGCGCCCGCGATCCGCGCCGGCGTCTGTCGCGGTTTCTCGGCCTCTTCCAGGAGACGTTCCGGCTCGGCGACCGGCTCTGCCTGTGCGGGATGCTGGCGACGGAGTACGCGACGCTGCCGCGGGCGGTCCGGGCGGAGGTGACCGCCTTCTATCGCGACGCGGAGGCGTGGCTCGCGCGCGTCTTCGCGGGGGGACGCGCGGACGGGCGGCTGACGTTCGCGGGGTCGCCCGCGTCCGCGGCGAGGACGTTTTTCGGCGCGCTCGAGGGGGCGATGATCGCCGCGCGCGCCTTCAAGGACGAGAAGAGACTCACGTCGGCGGGGAACTGGATCATTCAATCTCTGGCAAGGGGGAGGACGGCATGAAATTCCTGATGGCGGCGCTTTCGGCGGTCGCGGTGGGCTGCGCGTCGAGCGAATCGGCGCCCCCCCCGAAGACCGAGGCCCCCAAGGTCGAGGGGACGTTCGAGCTCACGGGCTCGCGCATCATCGGCTGCTGCTGCCCCTCGCCGTGTCCGTGCCGGCTCAACAAGAAGCCGTTCCACTGCCACGGGTGCGACCACACCGACGCGGTCCACATCGACAGCGGCCACATCGGCGGCGTCCGGATGGACGGGTTCACCTACGTCATCGTCGGGCGGGGCTTCGGCGAGGACGTCGCGAAGAACTGGGTGTACGTCTACGTGACCGACAAGGCCACCGAGGCGCAGATGAAGGCGTTCGTGGGCATGCTCCAGGAGGGCGTGAAATCCTGGGGGCCGAAGGCGCCGTACCTCGCGGGCACGATGCTCGGGATGCGGAACGTTCCCATCCAGTACACGGTGTCCGCGAACCGGAAGGAATACGCCGTGACGATCCCGGGGATCCTCGATTTCAAGACGGCGGCGATCATCAATCCCGGCCAGAAGAACCCGGTCGTGAGCACGGGGGTCATGGACGCGTTCGGCGACCGCTTCGTGCACGCGGACTGCCTGGTGCACAAGTACAAGGACGCCACGATCAACTACGCGTGGGACCTCACGGGCCGCCAGTGCAACTTCGCGGACTTCGTCCTCGACAACGCGCGCATGGCGAAGGGCGGGATCGGGTGGGGGTGCTGGACCTCGCACGTGGATTTCGGGGACCGCGGGAAGTACGCGGAGCAGTACAAGGACGACCACTAAAACCAGCTTCAAGCTTCAAGTTTCAAGCTCCAAGCTTCAAGCCAGGTGGCCGGGGTCGCGGGCGTGGCCCGCGATGCGGAGCAGGCGCAGGGTCAGCAGGAGGCTGATCAGCGCCAGGGCGACGGCGGCGAGCATCGGCGCCGCCTGGTTTGGGCCCGAGTAGAGATAGCCGCTCATCACGACGCCCCACGACGAGACGAGACCGGTCGTCGTGGTCACCATCCCGACGTAGAGCGCGCGCCGGCCGGGCGGACCGATGGACGCAATCAGCTTCCAGTTCGCGATGACGAACGCCTCGATCGGAAGGAAGGACAGGGCGAGCAGGGTCTGATCGAGGCGCGGCGTCCCCGGAAGGGCGAAGGGCAGGAAGCAGAGCGCCGTCGCGCCGGCCGAGACCGCCATGACGCGCGCCGCTCCCCACCGGTCCGCGAGCCAGCCGCCGAGCAGCGCCGCGCAGATCGCGAGCGCGCCCCCGAAGAAATTCACGTAGCCGACCGTCGCCTCGTCGCCCCGCGTCACGTCGACGATGTAGAGCGGCACCGCGGGGCCGTCGATCGTGATGAGCATGGCGCCCACGAAGCAGACGGTGATCGTCAGCGGGATGGAGAGCCGCCGCCAGTCGGGCCGGAACGGCGTGCGCTCCTCGCGGCGCCGGTCGGTCTCGCGGAGGAACGCGAGCCGGGCGAGGCAGACGAGCAGGTAAACCGCCGACGTCGAGAGCGCGAGAAGCCGCCACTGCGATTGGATCGACCCGCGGCTCCACTCGTACACCTTGGCGCCGAGGAGCGGGCCGAGCGCGACGCCGATCATCGCGAACGATTCGACGGTCGCGATCGCGACGCCGCGACGCGCCGCGGGGACCGATTCCGCCTGGATCGAGAGCAGCGACGGGTGCTGCAGGGCGCCGACGATCCACGTGAAGCAGAGGGCGGCGGTCAGCAGGACCGGCGTGGACGCGTACGCCACGCCGATGAAGCCGACGCCCATGAAGAACGTGCCCGCGACGATCATCTGCTTGCGCCCGACGCGGTCGGAGATCCACCCGCCGACCACGCCCGGGAGCCGGTTCGCCATCGTGAAGACCAGGGTCAGCCAGCCGATCGTCTTCGGGTCCGCCCCGAGATGGCGGAGGTAGTTCGGGGCGATGCGCCACCACGAGAAGACGAACGTCAGCGTGCAGAGGATGGTCGCGGCGAGCGTGACGATGTTCCGCCACTGCCGGGGCTCGGGCGGAGTG
>DASRJF010000365.1:0-3756 GCA_035649615.1 Planctomycetota bacterium
GTCCTGGGCGGGTACGGCTACATGACCGAGTACCAGGTGGAGCGCGCCTACCGCGACGCGAAACTGTGCGAGATCGGCGAGGGCACGAGTGAAATCCAGCGGATCGTCATCTCGCGCGACATCTTGGGAAAACTGGCGTGAAAATCCTCGCGGTGGCCGCTCTCGTGCTGCTCGCGGCCTGCGGCAAGAAGGAGACGGCCGCCGTCGATGAGGCCTACAACGCCTTCAAGTACCGCAACTTCATCCTGGGTCAGACCCTGTCCGGAGGGGCGACGCTCGAGGGCTCGATCGACATCGACGGTTCGCGCGACGGCGGGGCGGATGGGGATTGGATCGAACTCGCGATCAACGGCAATACGTTGCTCCGACTCGCGGGCGCCGCATCGAACCGGGTTTCCATGCCGATCCGGCTCCGCCCCGGTCCCAACTGGGTCCGCTTTTTCAGCAGCAAGTCCCGGCTCGGGTGGGAATTCGAGGTCGACGCGCGGATAGGCACCCGCCTGGAATTCACGCCGAAAGACGCGCAGGGATTCGACATGGTCCAGCGCAAGGACGAGTGAGCTGCGAGCTTCGGGCAGCCTCAAGCTGATTGGCGACTGCCGATCCAATTACGCGTGATGGCGTCGCCAAGCTTGAAGCTTGGAGCTTGGAGCTTGAAGCTAGTCTGGGACGTAGCCCGAGATGTCTTCGAAGGCGAGGTTGTCGCCCTTCGGCAGGCCGTAGAAGATCCGGATGCCCACCGTGTAGATCGGATACTCTCCCACCCGCTCGACCTGGCCGTCCTTCGTGTACCGGAAGAACGCGCCGTTCTCGTTGATGTACCCGAGCGTCCTGATCCCCGCGGCGTCGCGGATGTAGTAGATGTCGTGGGGGTCGCGGGATCCCTCGAGCTGGATCTGGTACTTCTCCAGGTAGCCGATCCGCTTCTTGTCGCGGGGGTTGGTCGTCCAATGGAGGATCGCCTGCCGCTCCTCGAGCTGCTGGCCGGTCTCCTTGCTCGGGGGCGGGTAGTACTGGCTGAACGACTCGCCGTGCCAGTCGTAGGTGCCGCATCCCGGGGCGGCCAGGGCCGCGAGGGCCACGACGACGATCCGGATTTCTTTCATGGCTTCCGATTCACTTCGTACGGCACGCGCGCCTTCGACATCTCGGGCTCGTACCGGTACTGGAATTCCCCGTAGGTCGCGGACTCCGCCGCCGACGGCAGGTGCACGGCGCCCCTCGGGGGGCTCCCCGCCGCGATGTACAGCGTCAGCGACGCAATGAACATCACGATGCCGAAAAAGAGCGCCTGCTTCGCGTTCTGGTTCGTCTTGTCGACGCGCGCCAGGGACTCCCTCTCGATGAGGGTGTCGCGGATCTCGTCCGCCGTCAGGTTCAGCCGCGCCCCGCACCGCTGGCAGAACTGGACGGTGGCGGGGTTCGGGTTCTGACACTGGATACAATTCATAGGACGCGCCCCGTCATTTCGACCCTGCAAGAAAGTACTTCTGCAGTTCCTCGACGTCCTTCTTGACCCATTCCTCGGACCGGTCGGCCCCGGCGGCCAGGGCCGCCTGGTAATGCTCGGCCGCGTCGGGCTTGCCGCGCCGCCGCTGGATCACCGCCAGGTTCCGCAGGACTTCGTAGCTTCCGTTCGGGAGGCCGCCCTGCTTCTCCGCCTCGAGCGCCTTCTTGAGCAGCCCCACGGCCTGCTCGTACCGGGGCTCGCCGCCCCCCTGGACCGCGGTGTCCTCCTCGAAGAACGCCTGGTTGTTGAGCAGCGTGGCGCGCAGGAGGGCACGGGAGGGCTCCTGGACCTCCTTCATCCCGTTGAGCCTCGAGAAGTGCCCGTAGGCCTGCTGGTAATTCGTCTGGCGCTTGTTCCAGTTGCCCGACGCCAGGGGCATCTGCGCGGCCGCCATCGCGAGGGAGGCCTCCAGGACGGCGGCGAGGAGGTTGTCCGTCCCCCGGGGCCCCTGCTGGGCCAGGTTGATGAACTCCTTGGAGCCCGCGATGTCCTCCGGACTGCCCCCCCGCGCGAGGACGGCCGCGGTCGCGAGGGTGAGGGCGAACCAGCTGTCCGCCACGTTCTCCATCGGCTTCTGATCGCGGGCGGAGACGAGCCGGTCTTTCAGGAACTTCAGCTTCTCGTAGGTCTTGGCGGCGCGGATTTCCGCCGTGGCGGGCGGGCTTTCCACCATCATCTGCGCCTGCAGCGCGAGCTCCATGGCGTACAGGTTCATGGAACTCGGCAAGTATCTCCGGGCGGCTCCCGCGTGCGCGAGCGCGTCCGGCGAGAACTTCGTCGGCGAGGCGTGCGATCGCGCCAACCCGACGAACAGGTCCATGTACCCTTCGCGGGTCACGCCCGCCGCGGTGGCTTCGGTGGCCAGGAGGGACTTGAGGATCTTCACGAACTCCGACCGCGCCGCCGCGATTTTCGCGGGGTCGTTCAACTTCACGCCGGTCACCAGGTCCGCCGTGGCGGACCCGATGTGGGCCTCGACCAGGTCCTTGTCCGCCGCCTTCGCCTCGGTGAACCGGTCCTTCGCCTTCCTGGACAGCTCCGCGCCTTTCTTGGGGTCCTTTTCCCCGTCGGCGCGTCGCAGGAGGATCAACCCCTGCCCGACCAGGCCCATCGCCCTCCGCGGTCCGGCCGCCGTCTCGACGTAGAGCTTCTCCGCGGCATCGAGCTGGTTGCCTTCCACGAGCACCTTGGCGAGCAGCTCGGTGGATTCCGGGTGCCGGCCCCAGGCCCTCGCCCTCTCGGCGTTCGCCCTCACGTCCTGGCGCCGGTTCGAGTCGTACTTGAAGGCGGCCTCGACATAGCTGGTGCGGACCATGAAGCTCTTCACGGCGCTCCAGAGGAGGATCAGGGAGACGAGGCCGAGGACGGCGGCGATGCCCGCCGTGATCACGGATTCCCGGCTCCAGACGGTGGAGGATCTCTTTTCGATCTTCGCGATCGCCATTACTTCTTCACCCTTCCCAGGACGGCGCCGATGCCGAGCGGCCCGTTGGCGCGGCTGTCCAGCGTGGGCCCGACCTCCCGGTTGTCCATGAGGATGAAGTAGCAGTCGCGCGGGACGATGATCTCGTCGAATCCTTCGTCGGGTTTTCCGACGGCGGTCCCGGTCTTCCGCCCGTTGATGTAGAGATCGCCCTTCACCATCTTGACGCGCTGCCCCGGCATCGCGGAAACCCGTCCGGCGCGCACCGATTCCTTGTCGCCCACGCCCGGCGACGCGTATTCGAAGGCGATCACGTCGTCCGGGTTCAGCACGTCGGGAGTCCGTTCCTTGATGAGGACCCAGTAGTTCTTCCCCGGGGCGAGGCCAGGGGCCATCTCCTTGCCCTTGATCTCCCGGTAGCTGCAGGAGGTCCAGAAGTAGAGGAGGACCCAGGCGAGGGTGAAGGCGATGCCGATCTTGAGATATCGGAAAATGAGTTCCGTCATGGAGCCGCCATGATACAGAGGGACTTCAAGGGGTCAATGTTTACTAGGGAGACCGGCGCCCGGCGAAGGGCATGCGAAAATCAGACTTCGGACATCAGACTTCAGACTTCAGAAAGAGTTGTCAGAATTCAGTCATCAGAGACCCTTTACCAGCTTTGTGAAAGGTTCGGGGGTCTCCCCCCAACTGATGTCTGATGTCTGAAGTCTGAAGTCTCTCCTATAATGTCGCCGTGTTGAGCTTCGTCACAGCCGGAGAATCCCACGGCCCGTGCCTCCTGGCCGTCGTGACGGGCCTCCCGTACGGCGCGCCGGTCGAC
>DASRJF010000366.1:0-5718 GCA_035649615.1 Planctomycetota bacterium
GCGTCGACGGCCTGCGCTTCTTCAACGTGTACGGCCCCGGCGAGGCCCACAAGGGGGCCTCCGCCAGCATGATCTACCAGCTCGGGCTCCAGATGCGGCAGGGGCGCCGCCCGCGGATCTTCAAGAACGGAGAGCAGCGGCGCGATTTCGTGCACGTCGACGACGTGGTCGACGCCCTCGTCCTGGCCTCCGAGCGGGGCAAGAACGCCGTCTACAACGTGGGCTCGGGCCGCGGCCGCAGTTTCAACGCCGTGATCCGCTCGCTCAACGCCGCCCTCGGGACGTCGTACGAGCCGGACTACTTCGAAAACCCCTACGACTTCTACCAGACGTTCACCGAGGCCGACCTGGCGCGGTCCAAGCGCGACCTGGGGTACGTCCCCAAGTACGAACTCGAATCGGGGGTGCTGGAGTACATGAAGCGGCTGGGATGGGCCAAGGGTTAGCTTTGCGTCAAAGTTGATTCAGACGGTTGAGATGTAACTTGTGGACCCGCAATTCGAGAAAGCCGACTAGAAGTTCAACGTTCTGAGTGCTGCGTTCAGCGTTCGTTCGAAGTTCCGGGTTCGAAGTAGACGGTGAACGAACTCTGAACGAACTCAGAACGCAGAACTCCGAACTTCCAACAGGTGTCGCCTCCGAAGGGACCGTGTGACCAACGAACCAATCTATCCGGAGGCGACACCAGCGGCCGGCTTCCCGCTTCCCGCCACCGGAATCCGGGAAGAGATGTGCACGTCCGGGTGTTAGACTTGTCTATACCTTTCTAGGAGAGATCCATGAGACTCGCATTGGTGGTGATGGCGGGCCTGGGCCTGGCGGCGACCTCCCCCCGCGGGGAATTGACGCTCGGGGAAGTCGTCCCCGACGTCGCGTTCAAGGCCTACGACGGTTTGGAATACAAGCTCTCGGACTTCCGGGCGGATTCGGCGAAGAAGGTCGAGGGGCAGGTGGTGGTCGTCTATTTCCAGTCGGAAAAGTGCCCCGCCGCCATCGATCCGGCGCTCGTCAAGAAGATCTCCGCGCCCTGGAACGACCCCAAGTCGGGCGTGAAGCTCCTGGCGTTCTACGCGTACGGGCACGACACCGAGGCGAACATCGAGAAGTTCGTCAAGGCGAACCAGCTGCCGTACGTGAACGCGTGGGACACCGACCGGAAGCTGCGCGACCATTTCGGGGCGAAGCAGGTCAACACGACCTTCGTCCTCGACAAGACGGGCAAGCTCGTCTACCGCGGCGGTTTCGCCGTCATGAAGGGGACCAAGACCGCCACGAAGGAGACGGTCGTCGAGGCCGTCAAGGCCGCCAAGGACGGTTCCGCGGCCCCCAAGAGCGACGCCCGGTTCGCGGGTTGACCCCTCAACTAATCCGGCCTCGTCGAGGCCGAAAAATCGAAGGGCCCGTCCCCAGGACGGGCCCTTTTTTATAAGCGCGGTACGGGAATCCTGTACCATAGGGGACGGTGGACCGGGGCGCGAATCGGTTCGATTCCGGTCGCCGGAATCGCTCGGGCATCGTGTAAAGAAGGGGTTCGCGCCACTGTTTTGGGGGACTTCATGAGCAAAGCGGGTTTCGCTCTCCTGGCCCTTCTCATCCTTCCCGGCGTCGCCGGCGTCCAGGACGACCTCGCGGCGGCCGAGAAGGAATTCAAGACCGCCCTCGCGCAGCAGCTCCACAAGCCGCTCGAGGACGCGATCAAGAAGCTCGTCAAGATCAACACCCCCGCCGCCGCGAAGGTCATCCTCGGCGCCATCCGGGGCAACAACGAACCCAGCATCTACTGGATGCTCGTCAACGGGGCCGCCGGCTTCGGCTCTCCGGACGCCCTCGCCGAGACGACGAAGTCCATCCTGGCGAACAAGAGCTCGCCCGTCGCGCGCGACATGGTCGCCGCCCTCCACGGCAATTTCTCGTCCGGATGCGAGAGCGCCCTCGCCACGATCCTCCGGGATGGGTCGCCCGACCTCCAGGTCCTGGCCGTCGAGCACATGATGGACGTGGGCCAGAAGGCCACCGTCGAGGCCGTGATCGAGACGCTCAAGAAGGGCGCGGCCGGACCGGAGCTCACGCGCCGGCTCTTCCGCGTCCTCAGCATCCTCTGCGTCGAGACGTACGGCGAGACCCTCTCCAACTGGGAGGGCTGGTGGACCGCCAACAAGCACAAGGACTGGTCCCAGCTGAAGGCGAAGCCCAAGGGGCAGGCCGGCGGCGGCACCGGCACCGTGTGCGACGATCTCGGCAAGCAGCGCGACTCCGAGTACGAGAAGCTCAAGACCGGCAAGGTCCTCGTCATCGGCGGCAAGGAAGGCTGCAAGTGCAAGCAGGGCCACGACCTGGACAGCATCGAGCGGACGATCGAGAACATGCGGCTCACGGTCGAGTACGTGAACAAGATCGACTTCAGCAAGCCGGTGTGGACGCTCGCGAAGCTCGACGAGTACGTCGCCATCATGGTGAACTGCACGCACCTCGAGGAGCACTGCGTCTGCCCCAAGTGCCGCAAGGGCGGCGGCGGCGACGCGGGCAACCGCCTGGTGCGCTGCCCGAACTGCGACTGCGGCCACAAGACGGCGAAGTACGTCATGGAAGCCGCGGGGCTCGACAAGCTGCGGAAGTACGTCGACCTGGGCGGCTACCTCTTCACGGAGGACTGGGCGCTCCGCGAGGTCCTGGCCATCAAGTTCAAGGAATTCGTCGACGTCGGCGAGTTCATCCGTTCGGACATGGACGTGAACATCCTCCCGAAGCCCGGCGCGCTCAGCCATCCCTACCTGCGGAACATCTTCCAGCGCCTGAAGCCGAGGGCGAAGCAGCTCGTCGAGAAGGGCGGGACCGTGTCCGAGGGGCCGGAAAGCCCGGACTTCGAACGGATCGACCACACCTGGAAGATCGACAAGGACAGCCCGGCGATCAAGATCACCGGCGGCTCGAAAGTCACCGTGCTGATCTACTCGAAGGACATCTCGGCGACGGTCAAGGGCTCGGACGCGGTGGCCATCACCTTCGTCGTCGCCCCGAAGGCCGGGGGCGGCCTGGACCCCGTCGCCACCGGCGCGCCGATCGAGCAGGACCGGACGAAGATGAGCGGCGGCCGCGTGCTGCACGTGATGTCCCACTTCACGAAGCAGAAGAGCCAGACCGACACCTTCACCATCCAGAACCTGCTGCTGAACTTCATGATCGAGGCGAGCGAGCGGCGGGGGATCAAGCTGGAGAAGAAGTAGGCAGCAGGCATCCGGCAGCAGGCATCAGGTAGCAGGCATCCAGCAGCAGGCAGCAGGCAGCAGGCATCCGGCATCAGGCATCAGGGGGGCGGGAAAACCCTGAACCAGCGTGCCTCCAGGTCCTCGTCCTTCAGGTAGCGTTCCGAGAAAGCCGCCGCCGGAAGGAGCTCGGAGCGCTGCCGCACCTGCACCACTCCCCCGCACCGCCGCGCGATGAAATAGGCCGCCAGGAAGCACGCCTTCGACTGCCCGGATTCGACCACGAGCGCGTGCTCGAATCCCAGGTGGGCGGGCCCCTTCCCTTCCTCGAGCACGACGAGAATCCGTTCCGCGCCCCACTCGATGCGGATCCACGACCCGCCGCCCTCGGCACGCGACGCCGGGTCCGCGCAGAAGGAGGAGAGCTCCGACGCCCGGGGGAGCTCCGGCCGCCGCAGCCCGACTCTCAAGGCGTGCGGAGCCGGCGTGCGGTCCCGGATGTCGCGGGGGAGTTCGGTCATTCACAATCCACGGTCAGTCTATATGATGTCGCCATGTACAGGACGCCGCCGCTCGGCATCAAGGTCCTCGAGGTCTACCGCGCCCTCTTCCGGTCCCAGCTCCCCGACACGCTCAAGGCGGTGCGCGAGAACCTCCAGGAGTGGCGCGCGGTGCACGTCGTGCTGAGCGAGACCATGACCACCCGCAGGGACATCTCGTCGTCCGAGATGCGGGAGATGCTGACGAAGGGCATCCGTCCCGACGGCGCCCCGCTCGAGCCGGGGATCGCGATGGAGAGCGACCGCGTCCCGGGAGGCACCCTGCTCACGATCGTTCCCGACGCGCTGAAACCCAAGGCGGCGCCCGAATATGGCGGCTGGACGTACCTGCCCTTTCTCGAATTGCGGCGCCGCCTCGCCGCCTTCGTCGGCCCCGCGCTGGACGCGCCCCCGCCCCCGGGCGGGAGCATCGCGCAGGCGCTCCTGGCCTCGCCCAAGGGAAAGGTCGTGTACTCGGGCTCGAGCAGCCAGACTTCCGCGCCCGACTTCGCGCGGGCCCTGGCCGGGATCGTGAACAAGGACGGCCGCGTGACCCTCTTTGACTCGGTGTTCGGCTTCGAGGCGTCCGCCGCGGAATTCCTGGGTCAGGCGGAGCGCGTCTTCAACATGCCGGGCCGGCGGAGCGACATGCTCTACTTCCAGGACACCTGGTACGCCGCCTTCCACAGGCGGGGTGAATTAAAGGTCGCGAAGACAGGCTAAGAAGACGATTTGCGATTGGGGATTGGAGATTTGTCCGATTCCTCCAACCAGCGAAATCACCGAACAACGACCTTCCTGCTCCACCTTGCCAACGCCTCATCCGAAGATTCGAACGGTTTGATGCGATGGATCGTGGATCGGTGAGGGCGTTCGATCGAGGATTCAGGCTGATCGCAAATCGCCAATCACTCGGCTACTTCATCATCGCCCTTGCGGCGTTGATCACATCGGCTGCTTTCGGCAGGTGCGCCCACTCCAAGGGAGGCGAGTACGGCACGGGTTCGTCGGGCGACGCGACGCGCACCACGGGCGCCTCGAGATCGTAGAGCGCCTTCTCCGCGACGAGCGCCGCGATCTCTGCCCCGGGGCCGCCGCGCTTCGAATCCTCGTGGAGCACCATCAACCGGTGGGTCTTCGACACCGACTTGAGCAGCGCCGCCTCGTCGAGCGGCACGAGGGAGCGCAGGTCGAGCACCTCGAGCGAGATTCCTTCCTTCTCCAGCGCGGACGCCGCGTCGAGCGCCGTCCACGTCATGGCGCCGTACGTGGCGCACGTGATGTGCGACCCCTCGCGGCGCACGGCCGCGACTCCCAGCGGCACTTCGAATCCCGAGCCGAGCGGAACCTCCTCGCGCAGGTCCGTGCGGAAGAACGAGTAGAGGCCCTTCGCCTCGAGGTAGATCACGGGGTTCCCGTCTCGGACGGCCGCGGCGAGCAGGCCCTTCGCGTCGGAGGGGGTCGACGGGGCGACGATCTTCCACCCCGGGGTCCTCAGGAACCACCCCTCGGGACACTGCGAATGGAAGGGGCCCCCGCCGAGGAGCTTCTTCATCGTGCCGGTCGCGCCGCCGTACGGCAGGCGCACCACCATCGGCACCCGCCGCCCGTACCGCCAGTGGATCTTCGCCGCGTTGTTGACGAGCGCGTTGAAGCCCGGCGCCAGGAAGTCGGCGAACTGCATCTCCACGATCGGGCGCTTTCCCAGGAGCGCCGCGCCGACCGCGCATCCCACGATGGCCGACTCCGCGAGCGGCGTGTTCAACACCCGGTCGGGGCCGAACTTCTTCGCGAGGCCCCGCGTGACGCCGAACGCCCCGCCGTACCGGCCGCCGATGTCCTCGCCGAGGAGGAAGACGCGCGGGTCGTCCTCGAGCAGTTCCTGCATCCCGAGCCGCACCGCCTCGTCGTAGCCGATCGGCCGGGACTTCCCGGATCCCTCCTTGGGCTTGGAGTCCTCGCGCGCGGCGAAGACG
>DASRJF010000367.1:0-8757 GCA_035649615.1 Planctomycetota bacterium
GCTCTGGTGCATGGTGGACCTGAAGGGGTTCGAACCCTCGACCTCGTGAATGCCATTCACGCGCTCTCCCAGCTGAGCTACAGGCCCATGTTGAGTGGCGGCCGGCGGGGTCGGCGGACGGGATTCTATTCGGCGCCCGCGGATTTTGCAACGGGCCCGGGACGGCGGAGAATGAGCATCCGGAACGCGGCCAGCCCCGCGGCGAGCAGCGTCGCCACGAGAAACACGGCCGTCCAGTCCGTGGATCCGGCGATGGCCTCGATCGGCGCGCCGGCCAGCTCCTTCACGCCGTCGAGGTAGGGCACGGGATTGGCCAGGAACGCCGCGAGCGCCGCCCCGCCGAAGATGACGCCCTTGTTCCGCCAGATGAACGCGCACGCGCGATCCCCGTACCGGTCCAGGACCGCGAGCACGTCGCGCTGACGGCTCGAGGCCGCGATCGCGGACGCCAGGTCGGGCAGCCGCGCGGCCGTGACCTCGCCGTGGCGGCGGATCATGAGTGCGACCCCCTCGTCGCCCAGCGACGTGAACACGTGCACGGCGGCGCGCCCGTCCGTGGCCAGGAGGCGCGCCCCGTTGTCCCCGAATTTCACGAGGATCTTCGCGCCATCGGCGCCATGGCGCTCCACCGCCGACAGGGCGATCCGGGGACCCATCTTGCGCGCGGCCCCCGCGACGTCGTCGCCGTACTGGCTGATGGCCTTGACGAAACGGCTTTCGAGCTTCTGCGCCCCCTCCTCGGCGACTTCGCGCGCGAAGCGGGTCTGCAGGTACTCGACGAGCTCCTTCGCCGCCTTGCGCGCCGGGGCCGCCTGGGCGGACGCGTTTCCGGCGGCGAGCGCCAGGATCGCCAGGCTAAGCGCGGCTCGCGCCACGATCCGCTCCTTCCACCATCCGGGCCGCCGACCGCTCCAGCGCGCGGGCGTGCACCTCGAGGGCGCGCCGCGCCGCCCGCCACAGCCCCTCGTCCGATTCCATCAGCTTCCTTCTCAGCCCGTCGAGCTCCAGCCGCACCGTCTCGCGCGCCGCCTCCTCGAGCTCGTCCCCGACGGCGGCGTCGATGACGATGCCGACGATCGTCCCCACGACCAGGCCGACGCCCAGCGTCGCCCATGACGTTCCCGCTCCGGCCGCGACCGACGAACCGAGGATCCCCATCCGCGTCAGGATCGCGGAGGCGGCCATGACCGCCGCTTCCGAGCCCGCGATCGACGCGACGTTGAGTCCGAGATCGTCCAGGACGAGGCCCGACACGAGCTTCGAAAGCGCCGGGCGCACGTCGGGCGGCGCGACCCCGGGCCGCGACGCGCGCGCCCACTCGTTCAGGTCGGCCGCGAGCCCCGCCTCGCTCGCTTCGATCGCGAAGGCGAGGTCCTCGCGCACCGGCTCGAGGACATCGCGCTCGAAGTCCTCCGCGCGGAAGACGCGAGCCTCGAAGCGGCGCCGGACGTGCCGCTCGAAATCGCTCCGGCTCCAGAAGAGGGCGCGCCACTTCCCGCGCAGGCTGAAGATCTCGTCGGAGAACGCCTCGACGCCGGCCTGGCGCTTTGCGAAGAACTCCTCGATGCGCTGCCCGACGAGGTCGAGCACCTGGAATGAGGTCGCCGAATGGCGCCGGGCGGACGCGCGGGCGGCGTCGACCGCCGCGGGTCCGGCCGGACGGCCGCAGGACATGACGCCCAGGACCAGGAGGAGGGCGAGGTACTTCATATCGGCACCATCATCTTACTTCGGATGGGCCTAGTCATTCCGGCAGGAAATTGCACGATTTCAACTGGAGCGTCGTCCGGGATTCCCCCTCCTGCCCGGCGACGACGACGGTCATCCGCACGAGTCCGACCTCCCTCGCATACCAGCAGGTCTGATCCACGACGACCCGGGCCCCCACCCGCTTGATGAGCCGGATTCGCGAGCACTTCCAGGCGCGGTTCACGATCGACATCTCCTCGTCCCCCTCGTACCGCGCGGCAACCTTGAGCGTCACGGGTCCGTGGCGTTCATCGAAGGACCACGTCGCGCCGGGCACGGCCGGGAGTTGGATCAGCAAGAGGGGGTCGTCGAAGTCGACGGTCCGGCCGCCGTCCGAAACCCGGTACACCTTGAGGCCCTTCGGATCCCACCGCATCCAGAAGCGCTCGACGGAGTCCCCGGTGCGGGCCTCGAGGACGCGGCACTCGAACCTCCCGACGCGCTCGACCCCGGTCACGCGCCGCGTCTGGATCCGGTCGCCCGCTTCGTAGACCCACTCGTGGCCGGGTTCGAGCGGCTGGAGGTCGCCGGGAGCCGCCGGTGCCGGCGCGCGGGGAGGGGCGGCGCAGGAAGCGGCCGTGAGGAGCACGAGGAGAAGCGATCGGGGAGTCATGCCGAGTTCTAAGTTCAAAGTTCAAAGTTCAAAGTCGTCCGGGAGTCCGAAGTCCGAAGTCTGAAGTCTGAAGTCCGAAGTCAGGGAAGCAAGCCTCACCGGCAGCAATTCGTCGGCACCCGACGTTGAACCTTGAACTTGGCCCCGACAGGGATCAAGCCCCCGGCTCGAACGACTTCAACTCGATCGTGCTTTCGTGCTTCTTGCCGCCCGACTCGAACTTGGATTGCTGCTTCACGATCCCGACCCCGGGCGCGAACCAGTTGGAGCCCACGTGCTTCACGCCCGCGATCTCGACGACCGCCGTCACCTTCCAGGCCTTGAATTTCCCGGCGGGCACGGTGATGTCCTCCTCGCCCTCGTTCGTGAACGAGGCGGTCGCCTTCTCCTTGCCGATGTCGCCCTTCCACTCCCACTTGTCGCCGGCGACGGGCGGCAGCTTCAGGCGGACGAACGGCTGGGAGTAGTCGGTCACGGTTTTCTCCGACGCGATCCGGTGCATCCGGATACCGGTCGCGTCGACCGAGAGGTACTCCTTGTCGGTCGAGGAACCGCCCATCTCGGTGACCAGGATGAACGTTTCGACCTCGCCGATCTTCTCGCGGCCCGTGACCTTGACCTTCCCCTCGCTGGATCCGTTGACGTACGTCCACGTGGTCCCTTCCTTGAGCTGGAGGAAGGGCGCGGCGGGCTTTGGATCTTGAACCAGGGCCGCGACGAGGGCCAGCGCGAGCATCCGCATGGCGGGCTAGCGGTTCCGGGTGGACTTGGTCGGTTTCTCGATCGCCTGGCGGCGGACGGGGACGACCGCCGTGCCGCCGCTGACGAGTCCGTCGCTCTTGTCGATCTCGAGGATGAGGCGCTTCAGGTCTTGGGGGCTGACGATCTTCCGCTGGACGAGCGCGTCGATGAGGGCGCGCAGCGCCATGCAGATCCGTTCCGCGTCCTGCTCCAGCGCGGCCACGCGCGCCTCGGGCGTGCGACGGGGCGACCCGAGGTCCAGGTCGGACTGGTCGAAGTCCTCTTCCGGAAAGAGGTTGCCGAGGTAGGAACGGGCGCGCGTCATTACGGAAATGATACGACGAGACCCTGCAAGGAACAAGTTCGACTTCCAACCAAGGAGGGAGAGGGAACGAGCGATCTGGGACTTGCAGTTGGCGTCGCCGGATTCCACATTCCAGATTCCCCATTCCACATTCGGCGCTCCGGCATTTGCCGTCACTTTCCATGCAACCTGCGCAGGGCTCCGGTGTCTCATCGTCAGAGGACACCGGAGGATGCACTCGGAGGCGGAACTCGTCCGCGAAGCTCGCGGCGGCGGCCTCGCGGCGATGGAATCGCTGTACGAGGCGCATCGGTCGATGGTCTACGCCGTGGGACTCGGCGTCTGCGGCAACGGCCCCGACGCGGACGAGGTGATGCAGGAGACGTTCATGCGCGCGTTCCGGTCGCTCGCCGCGTGGCGCGGCGAGGGGAAGTTCTCCACCTGGCTCTACTCGATCGCGTTCCGGACCGCGCTCAACTGGCGGCGGCGCTTCTTCCCGCGCCCTCCCCCCTCGCGTCCACCCGAGGAGGTCCCCGACCCGGGAGACGCGGCCATGGAGGCGGAGTCCGCGGAGGCGCTGAAGCGCGCGATCGGCCGGCTTCCGCCCCAACAGCGGATCGTCCTCACGCTCCGCCACGTGCGCGGCCTGGGCCTGGCGGAGATCGCGGAGCTGCAGGGGTGCGCGCTCGGGACGGTGAAATCGAACCTCCATCACGCCATCGCCCGGATGAAGGAGACGCTCGCGGACCGGAGGATGCAGGCATGAGCGACGAGATTCGCCGCGCCCTGGACGCGGAGTCGCGCGCTTCGTTCCAAGACTTGAAGCGGCGACTCGAGGCGGACCGGCCCGGGGCCTGCGACGCGCTCGAGGCCGACGTCACGGCCCTCGCGACCGGCGTCTCCGAGCCCGAGGCGGAGCGCCACGTCGCGGAGTGCGCGCGGTGCCGCGATCGCGTGGACGCGTCGCGCGACGCGTGGCGCCTCCTCGCGTGGCCCGGGTCGAAGTCCCGGTTCGCCGACCTGGAGCCGCGCCTCCTGGCGCCCCTTCCCTTCCGGCCGTGGCGGGCCGCCGCCGCCGTATTCCTCGCCGCTGCCGTTGCGGGGGCCGTCGCCTGGCCCATGAAAGTGCCGACCGGCGGCCGGGACTTGGGCTACCGGTTGGAACGCGACGGGCTGAGCCTGGGCGCGATCGCGGCACTCGGAACGGAACGCGCGGCGCGGACCCTGGTCGCGATCGGCAGTCCCGAGGCCGATGCGCTGCTGGTCGGCATGATGGGCCGGAATCGAGAGATCGACGCCTTCATCGCCCCCGCGCTGGCGCGCGCGGACGTCGGCCCGCTCCATCCGGCGGACCTCGTGCGGGATTGGCGTCCGGACCTGCTCCCGGCCTTGATCGACGCCGCCCCGCCGGGGAGCGCGTGGGCGATCGTCCCCGCTCTCTTCGATCCGGCCCTCGCGGTGCGCGCGACCCTCGCGCTGGAGCGGCTGCCGCGCGACGAGACCGAATCCGCGCTCGAATTCGCCGGACTCGGCGCGACGCCCGAGGAAGCCGCCGCCCTGGCGCGGCGGGAAGTCGCCGTCGCCGGAGCCCTGGCGGCCGCGCTGCGCAGCCGCGATCACATGACGCGCTGCTTCTGGAGCGCGGTCGCGGCGGAGAACGGCGTGGACTTCCTCATCGCCGCCGCGGCCTCGCCGCTCCTGCGCGAGGAGGCGCTCATGTTCCTCGGCCTGCTTCCCGAGGACACGGTGTCGGCGGCGTGTCGGAAGGCGCTCGACGATCCCGCGCTCGCGGCCGGAGCCGCGCGCGCGGCGGCCTGGCTGGGCGACCCCCGCCTCGTGCCGGCGCTCATGCGGGCCGCGAAATCGCCTCCCCCGGGCATGGGATCCGCGGGTTTCAGAATCGAGGAGGGAGAACTGGTCAGCGCCCGATCGGAATCGTTCGAGACTATCTGCCTCGACGCGGTAGCGCAGATCACACGCCCGTAGAAGGATTGCTACAGCCCACAGCTTCCAGCGTTCAGGTTCTGAAAGCTCCCAGCGGACAGCTCTCCCGAAGCTGAAAGCCAATGGCTCGCAGCTCCCCCTCTGCGATCGGCATTCGGCTCCGAGTCGAACTGAACGCTGTCCGCTGGACGCTTCGGCGAGGCTGACGGCTGTTAGCTTCAGGAGCTGAAAGCTGAAAGCTGTTGGCTGCTCCTGATTCCTGACTCCTGATTCCTGAAAGCTAATCCGACAGACACGTCACCATGACTTCGTGCAGGTCGGTCATCCCCTGCATGACCTTCCGGATGCCGTCCTGCTTGAGCAGCAACATGCCGGTCGCCTTCCCCGCGGTGCGGATCTGGGTCGCCTCGGCGCGCTTCTGGACGAGGCTCCGGATTTCGGGAGTCACCACGAGCAGCTCGTGGATGCCGGCCCGGCCCTTGTAGCCCGACTTGAAGCACGCCTTGCAGCCCACCGCCTTCGAGAGCGTCAGCTTCTTGCGGTCGAAATTCAAGGCGTCGAACGCGCCCGGGTCGCCGTAGTGGGTGCGGAGCGAATCGACTTCCTGGGAGCTCGCGGTGTACGTCTCCTTGCACGCGGTGCAGAGCTTCCGGACCAGGCGCTGGGCGAGGACCGCCATGAGCGCGTCGCCGAACGAGAAGGGGTCGAGGCCCATTTCCAGGAGCCGCGTGACCGTCTCCGGCGCGCTGTTCGTGTGAAGCGTCGACAGCACGAGGTGGCCGGTCAGCGACGCCTCGATCGCCGCGTCCGCCGTCTCGCGGTCGCGGATTTCGCCGATCATGATGATGTCCGGGTCGAGGCGCAGGAACGACCGGAGCGCGCGCTCGAACGTGAAGCCGATCTTCGGGTGGACCTGGACCTGGCGGATGCGATCCTGGGTGATTTCGACGGGATCCTCCGCGGTCCAGATCTTCACTTCGGGGTTCTTGAGGTGGCCGATCGCCGCGTGGAGGGTCGTCGTCTTGCCCGACCCGGTCGGGCCGACGCACAGGACGATGCCGTGGGGCTGCTCGATCGCCTTGCGGAAACGCTCGAGGTTCTCCGGCATCATCCCGATGTCCTTCAGCGGCAGCTCCGCCTGCTGGGGCAGCACGCGCAGGACGATGTCCTCGAGGCTGTTGTTCGTGGGCATGACCGCGACGCGGATGTCGGTGCGCTTTCCCGAGGAGTCGCGCATCCGGATCTTGCCGTCCTGCGGGAGGCGGTGTTCGGCGATGTCGAGCTCGGCCATGATCTTCAGGCGCGACACCACGGGGCGCGAGACGGCTTCCTTGATCGTCTGGTGGTCGTGGAGGATGCCGTCGACGCGGAGGCGGATGATGAGCCCGCCCTTGTCGAGCGACTCGAAATGGATGTCGGACGCGCCGCTGTCGATCGCGGCGCGGATCGTCTCGTTCACGAGCCGGATGGTGCCGGAGTCGATCTTGACTCCCTCGTTTCCGCGGCCCGGCCGGGCTTCCTCGAGTTCCCAGTCGCGGCCTCCGCTGACGCCGGAAGCCACCAGGGGGGCGGGCATCGGCTCGGGCTCGGGTTCGGGCTCGGGCGCCGCGGCGGGCGCCGCCTCCGCGGGGAGGGCTTTTTCCAGGGCGGCGACGATGTCCTCGCGCACGCCCACGCTGATGGCGAGCTGGACGCCCCCGAGCTGGCGGCTGAGATCGTCCTGGAGCGTGAGGTTGCGCGGATTCGCGACGACGACCTCGAGCGAGCGTCCCTTGAGGGCGACGGGGAGGACGGAGCTCGATTTCAGGAAGTGGGCCGGGAACCGGCGGATGAGCTCCGTGTCCACGGGAAGGCCTTCGGGGTTCGCGACGAACGGCTTGCCGAAATGCTCGGACAGGCTCTTGCCCAGCGCCGTCTTGTCGACGCCGCCGGCCAGGAGTTCCGCTTCGACCGATCTCCCGCCGCCCGACGCGCGGCCGCGGGCGTCGCGGAGCTGGTCCTGGGTCACGTACTTGGACTTGAGCAGGTGGTCGTAGGGGGTGCGCCGGACCGTGACGTTCGTGGCGACCTTGAGCCGGGCGGCGACGAGTCCCGCGATGGCGTCGAAGGACTGGATGGAGGGCTCGTCGAAGACGACGTTGGGCTGGGAATGGATCATCTCGATGACGCCCATGGAATCGGAGTCCCCGGCCATGGGGACGGCCACGACGTAGCGGCGGTTGGGGAGGTCGCCCATCCAGGCGAAGGCGCGCGTGTTCGTCATGGCGGCATAGCCGACGACGCTGGTGGCGTCGGGGGGGACGCGGATTTCGCGGAGGCCCTTGGCGGTCGGCACGGGGCAGTGGAGTTCGTCGGTGAGGGCGTCGCGGAGGTAGATGCGGACGGCGGCGGCCCCGAGCTGCTTGGCGATCTGCGCGGCGACGGAGGTGGTGATCTCGTCGAGGGCGGCGTCCGCCAGGAGGCCTTCGATCTTGCGGAGGGAGGCGTCGGCCGGCGCGGCGGCCTTCAAGACGGACCTGCTGCGGGTGGGCGACTTCATGAGGGCTCTCCTGGTTAGTCGTCAGACATCGGACTTCGGACTTCAGAAAGAGACGCCCCGACGGCACTTGGATCACCCAAGTTTACCCCATCGGGCGACCCATGCGCTATGGCGATTTTGCCGGAAGCAGGGGGAACTCGACATCGACGATGTTCCCCGGGGAGGAGAGATCGACCTGTACCGGTGTGGGATTGGGGTTGGCGTCCTCACCGAAAATCGTGACATGCCACACGCGCGAGGGGAGCCGGATCTCGAAGGTCCCGTCGCGCCGGGTCGACAGGGGCGGGATGGACTCGCCTCCCATGTAGTTCGGCGTGACGGGATTGAAGTAGACAATCGCGCACCCCGGCTCTCCGGAAGGAAGGAGCACCCGGCCGCGAAGGGTGGACATCGGATACATATGGCGTTGCTCCGCGGGCGATGGCGTGCCGGCGTAGACTTCGACGGAGGCGCCTCCGAATCCGACGTAGAGTTTGCCCGGACCGCCAAGGACGCGCCTGAGCGTGTAACGGCCGTCGGGCCCGGTCAACGTGATCCAGCTCGCGTTGTTCTCACGCCAGGCGACTCCCACTCCCGCGAGCGGCGCCTCGCCGGAGTCCACGACGATCCCCGTCAGGGTCATCTCCGAAATCACTTCAACATCAACGGTGAGGTCACCGTCGATCCGGAATTCTTTCAAGACCCTTGATCCCTCGAACGGGTCGAACTGGAGAGTGTAGAGGCCGACGAAGACCGAGAGCTCGGCCGTTCCGTCTTCGCCGGTCCGGGAGCTGAACGCGAGGTAGTCTCCCCTGATTCCCGACACGGGGGGACCGAACGAGCCCTTGACGCGGGCCAGGACGACGGTTCCCGTCACCGGCGCCCCTT
>DASRJF010000368.1:0-7149 GCA_035649615.1 Planctomycetota bacterium
CTTCGACGTGGCCGAGAGCATGCCCTCGAGGCTCAGGTAGCCGAGCGAGTCCAGCTCGAGGTGCTTCCGGATCTCCTCCACGTCCATGCGCGCGGCGATGAGATCCTTGGGGTCGGGAAAGTCGATCCCGTAGTAGCACGGGTGGCGCGTGGGGGGGCACGAGACGCGCAGGTGCACTTCCTTCGCGCCCGCCTTCCGGAGGAGCCGGACGCGCGACTGCGCCGTCGTGCCGCGGATGATCGAGTCGTCGACCACCACGACCCGCTTCCCCTTGACGACCTCGGGTATGACGCTGAGCTTGATCTCGACCTGGGAGCTGCGATCGTCGCGGACCGGCTGGATGAACGTCCGCCCGACGTAGTGATTCCGCATGAAGGCCGTGTCGAACGGGATCTTGGACTCCTCGGCGAAGCCGAGGGCGGCCGCGGTGCCGGAGTCCGGGATGGGCGTCACGAGATCGGCCGCCGCGGGATGCTCGCGGGCGAGCGCGCGCCCCAGCTTCCGCCGGACGCCGTGGACGAGGTCGCCGTGGACGTAGCTGTCGGGTCTCGCGAAGTAGACGTGCTCGAACATGCAGTGGGCGGGCGCGCACTTCGTGGCGGGCCGGATCCGCTCGGAGTGCGGCCCCTTCTCGTCGATCCAGACGATCTCGCCGGGCTCGACGTCGCGCACGCGCTCGATCGAGCTCAGGTCGAACGCGCACGTCTCCGACGCGAACGCCCAGCCGGGGCCCGAGCCGTTGCGCGGGGGAATCTTCCCCAGCACGAGCGGCCGGAAGCCCTGCGGGTCGCGCGCGGCGATCATGGCGGTGGGGGTCAGGAAGAGGAGCGAGTAGGCGCCCTGGACGGCGGTGAGCGCCCGCTTGAGGCCCTTGAGCAGGTCGGCCTCGCGCGCCACGAGGTAGAGGATGATCTCGGTGTCGGTCGACGTGTGGAAGATGGGGAAAAACTGCCCCTGCTGCTCCAGCTCGCGCCGGAGCGAGCCGCTGTTGACGAGGTTGCCGTTGTGGGCGACCGCGATCATGGAACGGGCGGACTCGACGACGAGCGGCTGGGCGTTCGCGACGTTGCTCGCCCCGGTCGTCGAGTAGCGGACGTGGCCGATGGCGGTGGAGCTCTTCAGGCTCTTGATCACGTCGCGGGAGAAGACCTCCGAGGCCAGTCCCATGCCCTTGTGGGAGGCGAGGCGGCCGTTCTGGACCGAAGCGATGCCGGCGCTTTCCTGGCCGCGGTGCTGCTGGGCGTAGAGTCCGAGGTACGTCAGCTCGACGGCGTCGGGGACTCCGAAGGCGCCGAACAGGCCGCAGTGGTCTTTGACGCGTCTCATCGTAAAGACGTCCTGGGTTCTGGGTCCAAGGTGATCCAAGGTCCTGGGTCCAAAGTCGCGCCCCGGAACTTGGACGACTTTGGGCGCTCAACGAAGGACACCCCACTCATGAGGACTTCCTTGAAAGCCTCCGGATGCCGTCGATCATCGAGACCAGCCACAGCGCGGCGGCCGCGAACCCCAGGATCGCGAGGGCTCCGTCCGCCGTCAGCAGGGCGGTCAGGAAGTACCCGTTCAAGGCGAGGATGAACAGGGTGAACAGGAGAACCCCGAGACCGGGCGCACCCCCCCGGATCTGGCCGAACCCCGGAACGAGAATCCAAGGGAGGGCAGAGAGCTTCATTGAAGACGGGACATTATAGCGGAACCCCGGTGACGATTTGAGATTTGAGGTGGGTGATTTGCGATTGGGGAATCGGGAATCGCTGATCGCTAATCGCAAATCGGGGAAGGGTCCGTCTTGACTCCCGCATCTCGGTTCCTATAATGAAACGCTCGGTCAGGACAAGAAGGACGTGGGAGGCGGGCGACCCCCGCCTTTTTTATTCGAATGAGCAGGGTTTGATTACCCCGGGTTCCCCAGTGTCGGATTGCCGGCGGACCCCGGGTTACGTGATTTATGAACGGCACGGAGCTGCTTCGGATCGTGGATGCGATCCATCGGGACAAGTCGATCGATCCCGAGCTCATCTTCCACTCCATCGAGCAGGCGCTCGCCCAGGCGACCAAGAAGGCCCTTAGCCTCGAGGAAGCCCCCGCGGTCACCATCGACCGCGCCTCGGGCGAAATCTCCGCCACCGACCGCGGCATCCCCATCGACGCGACGCTCCTCGGCCGCATCGCCTACCAGCAGGCGCGCCAGGTCTTCGTCCAGAAGCTCCGCGAGGCGGAAAGCGACACGGTCTACAACGAATACGCCCACAAGAAGGGCGACATCGTCACCGCCATCGTCGTCCGCTACGACGGGCCGCACCTCCTCTGCCGCATCGGCGAGCGCGCGGAAGCGACCATGGTCAAGCCCGACCAGGTCCCCGGCGAGAACTACCGCATCGGCGGGAGGGTCCGCGCCTACGTCTCGGAGGTCGAGAAGCGGGGCACGCGCATCCGGATCTTCATCTCGCGCGCCCACGAGGACTTCGTCCGCCGCCTCTTCGAGCTCGAGGTGCCGGAGATCGCCGACGGGACGGTCGTGATCAAGAAGATCGCGCGCGAGGCCGGCTACCGGACCAAGCTCACCGTCGCCTCGACCAACGACCGCGTCGACTGCCTCGGCGCGTGCGTGGGCGTGCGGGGAAGCCGCATCCGCAACGTGGTCGACGAGCTGAACGGGGAGAACGTGGACATCGTCCGCTGGAGCGACGTCCCGAAGGACCTGGTCCGCCACGCGCTCAAGCCCGCGGAAGTCGTGGAGGTCATCCTCAATGACGCGGCGCATCGCGCCACCGTGTACGTGACGAAGGACGAGCTCTCCCAGGCCATCGGCAAGGGGGGGCGGAATGTCCGCCTCGCCTCGAAGCTCTCGGGCTGGGAGATTGACATATACGAGGTGGGTTCCGACAATCAGCCCTCCCCGGCTCCCCCGAAGGCGGTCGAAGCGGGTCCTTCGGGGCCGGCCGAGGCCGCGCCGGAGCCTCCTCCGTCCGCCGAGGTGAAGCCGGAAACGTCGGAAAACAAGAACGTGGAGTCACCAAGCTAGATGCGCGTCGCAGAACTGGCCAAGGAACTCGGATTCCGGGCCGCCGAACTGGTGGAGATGGTCAAGGACCACGCGGTGGCGATCCCCATCGCGAATCCCCGCGGGGACATCGATGCGCGCTCCGCGGCGCAGATCCGGGCGAAGCTCCCGCATCGCCGAAACCTGAAGGGCGAGCTGGCGGACCGGTACGCCAAGATCGTCGTCGATCTCGCCGCGCAGGAGGCCGCCAAGCCCGAGCCCAAGCCCAAGAAGGAAAAGAAGGCGCCCGTCGAAGGCGAAGAGGCGGCCGCCCCGAAGAAGAAGGCCGCGAAGAAGAAGGCCGACGACGCGGCCGCGCCCGCCGAACCCGCCGCGAAGGTCAAGGAGGAGGCGGCGAAGGCCGAGGCCGCCAAGGCGCCCTCCAAGAAGTCCAAGGTCGTGGAATTGTTCCGGCTTGGCGCGGACCCGGCAAAGACCGACAAGCCGAAGCCCGCGCCTTCGACCGCGCACATCGGCCTGACTCCCGAGGAGCGCGCCGCGCTTCTCGCCCAGACGAAGGACCCGCTCATCGACGTCGACAAGGTGATCGGCGTCGAGCACGAGGTGAGGACCCTCCGCGCCGCGGAAGGCGCGGCGCTCGACCGCGAGAAGGCGGTGCAGGAGGACAAGTCCCACCGCCACGTCGTGGCGCGCTCGAAGCCCGCGCCGCCCCCGATGCGGCCGCCCACTCCCGTCGGGCGGTCGAACCCGCCTCCCGTGATCCGGCCCCGGCCGCGCATCACCCCGGTCATCCGGCCCGCGATCAAGACTCCGGCGATCCGCCCGGTCGTCGCGCCGATCGAGGAGCGGGAGATCGAGTTGACGGTTCCGATCACGATCAAGGAATTCTGCGAGAAGGTCGGCATCAAGTCGGGCGCCGTCATGCGGAGCCTCATCGAGAAGGGCGCGATGGTCACGATCAACGCCTCGCTCAACGAGGACCAGGTGATCGAGCTCGCCCTCCAGTTCAACCGGCCGAAGGTCAAGGTGGTGTCGAGGAAGTCGATCGAGGAGGTCGAGCTCGCCGGATCGGCGGAAAAGGACCGGCCCGAGGATCTCGTGCCGCGCGCCCCCGTCGTCGTCTTCATGGGCCACGTCGACCACGGCAAGACGTCGCTGCTCGACAAGATCCGCAACACGAACGTCGCGGCGGGCGAGTCGGGCGGCATCACCCAGCACATCGGCGCGTCGAAGGTCGTGACGAAGGACGGCAAGCCGGTCGTCTTCCTCGACACGCCGGGCCACGAGGCGTTCACGGCCATGCGGGCCCGCGGCGCGACCGTCACGGACGTCGCGGTGATCGTGGTCGCGGCGGACGACGGCGTCATGCCGCAGACCGAGGAGGCGATCAACCACGCCAAGGCGGCGAACGTCAAGATCATGATCGCGCTGAACAAGATCGACAAGCCGCAGGCCAACGCGAACAAGGTGAAGGGCCAGCTCGCGTCGGTCGGCCTGCAGACGGAAGACTGGGGCGGATCGACGACCTGCGTCGAAGTCTCCGCGATCACGGGCGCCGGCGTGGACCAGCTCGTCGAACTGCTCTCGCTCGAAGCCGAGCTCCTCGACCTGAAGGCCAACCCGAAGCGTCCCGCGGCCGGCTCGGTGCTCGAGGCGCGCAAGACGGAAGACCGCGGCATCGTGGCCACGGTGCTCGTCCAGAACGGCACGCTGCGGAAGGGCGACGTCCTCCTCGCGGGCCGGGCGCACGGCCGCGTCCGCTCGATGCACGACTCCTCCGGCCGGTCGTTGCCGGAGGCGCCGCCGTCCACGCCCGTCGAGCTCTCGGGCTTCGTCGAAGCGCCCGAAGCGGGCGACCGGTTCTACGTGCTCGACTCGATCGACAAGGCGCGCCAGGTCGCCGAGGAGCGCTCGAAGAAGGAGCGCGCGACGTCCCTCATGGAGCGCCAGCACCTGACCCTCGAGAGCCTGTTCTCGAAGATCGAGAGCGGCAAGCTCAAGGAAGTCCGCGTCGTCCTCAAGGTCGACGTCCAGGGATCGGCCGAGGTCCTCAAGGAGGCCCTCCAGGGGATGTCCACCGAGGAGGTCAAGCTCCGGCTCCTGCACGTGTCGGCGGGCGCGATCACCGAGAGCGACGTGATCCTCGCGGACGCCTCCGACGCGATCATCATCGGATTCCACGTCGAGCCCGAGGAGCGCGCGCGGCAGCTCGCCAAGGACAAGGGCGTCGACATCCGCCTGTACGACGTGATCTACAAGGCGATCGAGGAGATGAAGGCCGCCCTCGAGGGCCTGCTGGAGCCCGAGGAGGTCGAGGTCAAGACCGGCCACGCGACCGTGAAGCAGATCTTCCGGATCTCGCGCGTCGGGACGATCGCGGGCTGCGCGGTGACCGACGGCAAGATCATGCGGAGCGACCAGGTCCGGCTGATCCGCAATGGCAAGGTGACGTTCACCGGCAAGCTCGAGTCGCTCAAGCGGATCAAGGACGACGCCAAGGAAGTCGTGGAAGGCTACGAGTGCGGCATCAAGCTCGCGGGCCACGACGACATCGTCCCCGGCGACATCATCGAGACGTTCCAGATCCAGAAGGTGGCACGGAAACTGAGCAAGTAGTTTCACAGGTTCAACGTTCAATGTTCAACGTTCAAAGGTCCGATTCCTCCCATTGAACTTTGAACCTTGAACCTTGAACTGGCCTCGCCGTGATCGTAGGGACTTTGAAGTTCCGGCTTCACTTGCGCGACTGCCACTCGCTCAAGGAAAAACGTCGCGTGATCAAGAGCCTGAAGGACACCTTGAGCAACAAGTTCAACATCTCGGTCGCGGAGGTCGAGGACCAGGATGAGTGGCAGTTCGCGGAGATCGGGATCGCGGCCGTGGGGACCGACACCCCGTTCGTGCAGAGCGTCTTGTCCACCGTCGAGGGATACGTGCGGTTCTTCGGCGGCGTCACGGTGATCGACACCCAGTCCGAGACCTTTGGGGATTAGCGTGGCCATTCCGTATCGTCGTGAAAAGCTCTCCTCGCAGATCGCGAAGGAAATCAGCGCGATTCTCATTCACGAGCTGAAGGACCCGCGGCGCGGGTTCGTGACTGTCACGCGGGCCGAGGTTTCGGTCGATTTCCGCTCGGCCAAGGTCTTCGTCTCGGTCATGGGGATGGAGAAGGACAAGAAGCTCACGATGTCCGGGCTCCGCAGCGCCGCGGGGTTCGTCCAGGCGCTCCTCGGCAAGCGCCTGCGCATCCGCCACGCGCCGGAGATCTCCTTCGTGCGCGACGACTCGATCGACCGCACGCTGAAGCTGACGAAACTCATCGACGATCTCGCGAAGGAGCGGAAGGCCAAGGAAGCCGATTCCGCGAAGCCCGAGGAGGAATAGGGGGCGAGTCCAGCGTCCGGTGTCCAAAGTCCTGAGTCGGTCACTCAGTCCCGATATCGATCTCAAAGGAGTCCCAGGTGCCACGTCCCGACGGCCGCGCGGCCGACCAGCTCCGTCCCGTCTCCTTCCAGCGTCACTATCTCGCGAACACGCCGGGATCCGTCCTCGTCTCGTTCGGCATCACGCGCGTCCTGTGCACGGTGAGCATCGAGCATTCCGTCCCCAAGTGGCTCGAGGGGAAGGGGCAGGGCTGGATCACGGCGGAGTACGGGATGCTGCCGGCGTCGACCGAGCAGCGCAAGCCGCGCGAGCGGTCGGGTAAAACCGACGGGCGCACGAGCGAGATCCAGCGCCTCATCGGCCGGTCGATCCGGGCGGTGGTGGACATGGAACTGCTCGGCGAGAAGACGCTCTGGGTCGACTGCGACGTGATCGAAGCCGACGGCGGGACGCGCACCGCGGCGATCACGGGCGCGTACGTCGCCCTCGCTGACGCCGTGAAGGATCTCGAGGCGCAAGGGATGAAGTTCCCCGTGAGCCCGATCCGGGACTCGGTGGCCGCCGTCAGCGTGGGCGTCTTCCGGGGCGAGCCCGTCCTCGACCTCAACTACGTGGAAGACTCGAAGGCCGACGTGGACATGAACGTCGTCCTTACGGGCAAGGGCCTCATCGTCGAGCTCCAGGGCACCGCCGAGAAGACCCCGTTCGACACCTCACGCCTCATGCAGCTCTACAAGCTCGCCGAGAAGGGCACGCAGGAGCTG
>DASRJF010000369.1:0-6476 GCA_035649615.1 Planctomycetota bacterium
CGTGCGCGGATTCCCCTCCCGGCACACCTCCACCAGCAACTCCATTCCCTTGCGGCCGGCCCTTCGACCCAGCATCGGGGGATCCGCGTAGATGGCGCCCTTCACGTTCCTGAACATGGCGATGACCTTGGGGGCATCGGCTTCCTCGACGCCGAAGGCCAGGAGGAGGGACGTCCCCGCGTGACTCTGGTGTCTCTCGTGGGTGAGGTACATCTCGAGCGCCGTGGAAACCGCGTCTTCTTCGCCCGCCGAGATGAGCGCTTCGGCGGCCCGGTGACCCAGCTCCGGATCCCTCAGCAGGACGCGGAGGAATTCGGTGCCTTCGGGCGGCCAGTGCTTGTACACCTGCAAGGCGAAATCGCGGATTCCAAGATTGGGATCCTTCAGGAGGATGGCGGCCCAATCGTGGATGTCGGCTTCGGGCCGGTCCGATAGAAGGAAGAGAGTCCTGACGACCGCCTTTCCGCGGGCCGCACTTTCCGGCCTGCGAAGATCCTCGATCAGCGCCGCCGATTCGCCGATCGAACCGCGGAGGAACTCGAACCACGGGGCGGGGATCGCCAGGGGCCCCAAGACCGAGCGGACCTCCTCGTTCTTGTGGCCGTCCGCGAGTTCACGCAGGTACGGAGCGAAGCGGACGGGCAGGTCGCGTAGCTCGGCCGCGGCCTTGGTTCGCGTATCGGGCAGGATGCCTTCGAGGTACTCGACGAGCTTGAGGATCCGCTCGCGAGTCGCCCTGTCGTCCTGGGGAGGCGCGGCGTCCTGCGCCAATAGAAGGAGGAGGAGCAGCGCGGATCTCATGCTACTTGAGACGACAAGGCGGCGGATCAGGCCTGCGGGGTCGCGGGAGTTTCGGGCTCGTCCGGGGCCTCGGGTTCGGGCGGCGAATCGTCCCGGGGCACCTCGACGCGCTTCACGCCCCCGTCGTCCTGGTCCTTCTCCACGCGGGCGATCGACACGAGCGAGTCGGCGCCGTCGAGGCCGATCAGGCGCACGCCCTGCGTGTTGCGCCCCATCACGCGCACCTCCTTCACGGCGATGCGCACGACCTGGCCGCCCGACGTGATCATGATGAGGTCGTCCTCGTCGCGGACCGCCTTTATCCCGACCACCTTGCCGTTCCGCTCCGTCGCCTTGATGTTGATGATCCCCTTTCCCGCGCGCGACTGCACCCGGTACGCGTCCACCGCCGAGCGCTTTCCGTAGCCCTTCTCGCAGGCGGTGAGGATCGTCACGCCGGGCTCGACGATGATCATGTCGACGACGCGGTCCTCCGGATCGAGGCGGATGCCGACGACGCCGTACGTCGCGCGGCCCATCGGCCGCAGATCCTCTTCCGAGAACCGGATCGACATCCCGTCGCGCGTCCCGAGCACGACCTGGTCCCGGCCCGTCGTCGTCGCGACCTCGATCAGCGAGTCCCCCTCCTCGAGGTTGATCGCGATGATGCCGCCCGCGCGGGGATTGCCGTACGCCGCGAGTTCGGTTTTCTTGGCGAGGCCGCGCGCCGTCGCCATCACGAGGTAGCCCGTCTCGAAGCTCTTCACCGACACCGTCGACGTGATCCGTTCCGCCGGCTTCAGGCCGAGGATCGTCGCGAGCGGCTTGCCCCGCGCCGTGCGATCGAGCTGGGGCAGGTCGTACACCTTGAGCCAGTGCACGCGGCCCGTGTTCGTGAAGAAGAGCAGGTGATCGTGCGTCGACGCGATGATCAGCCGCTCGATGAAGTCCGTCTCCTTCGTCTCGGCGCCGATGATCCCCTTGCCGCCGCGCCGCTGCTTGCGGTAGCTGGCCAGCGGCACGCGCTTGACGTACCCGAGGTGCGAGAGCACCACGACCATGTCCTCGTCGGGGATCAGCTCCTCGCGCTCGAACGCCACCACCTCGCCCGCCTGGATCTCGGTCCGCCGCTCGTCCGAGGCCTTCTTCAGCTCGTGGAGGTCCTCCCGGATGATGTCGTCGACGAGCGCCGCGTCCCCCAGGATCGCCTTGTACTCCGCGATCTTCTTCCGGAGCTCCTCGAGGTCGGAGACGAGTTTCTGCCGCTCGAGGCCCGTCAGCTTGGAGAGCGTCATCCGGAGGATCGCGTCCGCCTGCAGCGCCGAGAAGGCCCACCGCTCCTGGAGGCCGGCCTTCGCGGTCGCGGGCGAGTCCGCGGCGCGGATGAGCGCGATGATCTCGTCGATGATGTCGAGCGCCTTGACGAGCCCCTCGAGGAGGTGCGCCTCGCGCTCCGCCTGCTCCAGCAGGAACCGCGTCCGCCGCCGGATCACTTCGCGGCGATGGTCGAGGTACGCCTGCAGCAGGTCGCGCAGGGTCATCGTCACGGGGCGGCCGTGCATGAGCGCGATCGTGATGATCGAGAAGGTCTCCTGCAGCGACGACATCGCGTAGAGCTGGTTGAGGATGATGTTCTCGTCCTCGCCCTTGCCGCACTCGATGACGACGCGCATCCCCGTGCGGTCGCTCTCGTCGCGGATGTCGCTGATCCCCGCGATGAGATCCTGCTTCACGAGCTCCGCGATGCGCTCGATGAGCGAGGCCTTGTTCACGTTGTAGGGGATCTCGTCGACGATGATGTGCTTGCGCCCGCCGCGCGCCTCCTCGACGTGGACCCGGCCGCGGACCGTGATCAGGCCGCGCCCCGTCGCGTACGCCTCGCGGATGCCCGACGCCCCGCAGATCAGGCCGCCCGTCGGGAAGTCGGGGCCGGGCACGTGGGCCATCAGCTCCTCGACCGTGGCCTGCGGGTGGGCGATCACGTGGATGAGCGCGTCGCACACCTCGCCGAGGTTGTGCGGCGGGATGGACGTCGCCATGCCGACGGCGATCCCCATCGCGCCGTTGCAGAGCAGGTTCGGGAACTTGCTCGGGAGGACGACCGGCTCGTCGCGCGTCGCGTCGTAGTTCGCCTGGAAGTCGACCGTGCTCCGCTCGAGGTCCTCGAGCATCTGCGCGGCCCAGGAGGTCATGCGCGCCTCGGTGTACCGCATCGCGGCCGGCGGGTCGCCGTCGACCGATCCGAAGTTGCCCTGCCCCTGGACGAGCGTGTAGCGCGTGTTGAAGTCCTGCGCGAGGCGGACGAGCGTCGGGTAGACGATCGCCTCGCCGTGCGGGTGGTAGTTGCCGGACGTGTCGCCGCAGATCTTGGCGCACTTCCTCGTCTTGGCGCGCGGCCCGAGGTTGAGGTCGTTCATCGCGATCAGGATGCGCCGCTGGGAGGGCTTCAGGCCGTCGCGGGCGTCCGGGAGGGCGCGCGAGACGATGACGCTCATGGCATAGTTGAGGTAGGACTCCTTCATCTCGTCCTCGACGGGCGTCAGGACGATGGCGCGCGCGTCGGGCGCGGGACCGGGCGCAGGGGGGTTGGGATCAGCCATGAAGAGGGGAGATTATAGCAGCGCTCCGGGGAATGGACGAGTCCTGAGTTGGGTCCTGAGTTCTGGGTCCAAAGTGATCCAAAGTCCGGGGTCCAAGGAACTTGCCGGGTCCGGAGTTCAAGGTCCAAGGTGATCCCAAGTCCGGAGTCCAAGGACCGATCCGAGTCCGGAGTCCGACATCCGAAGTCCAAGGTGATCCAAAGTCCTGGGTCCGGGGTCAGTCCGAAGTTCGATAGTCCGAGCCCGGGCAGGGCGTCAATGCCCGTCCGATCCTCCAAGACGTTCGAGTGCGGCGTGGGTGGCCTGCACGATCGAGGGCAGGGCGCGAGCAAGCGCGGCCTGGTCGGACGTCGCCAGTCGCCCGATGTGTTGAACCATGTCGCGGTCCACGCGACTCAGCTCCGCGACAGATTCGCACAGGATCGGCACGGCCTCGGGCGCATCGCACTCGGCCAAGAGAATCCCCTGCCGGTACCTGTATCGTTCCGGCGCCCTGGACCCCAGGAGAGCCTGTCGCTAGCGAACCTTGAAATAGCCGGATCCCAGGCGCCAGACCTGCCACGCATCAACGACAGGATCTCCCCCTTCGGACCACTGGACAGGCCAGGACTCCTCCGGTGGATCCTCGTCGGTACAGCTCGTGATCAGGAGGACTCCCAGCACGACCCATCGCCCCATGCCAAGTGAGACGGAAACCGGTCCCCACGGTTCAGTTCCCTGATGCGTGATGCGTGCTGCGTAATGCGCGCAAGGCGCTCTCTCCACTTGCCGACATATAAAGGAAGAGAGGGACTCGCCATGTCGGGCCGTATTCTCGCCGTCGCCGCCGTCCTCGCCGCCGCCGCCCTCCTCGTCTTCGTCTCGCGTCCCCCCTCCGGCGACCGGCGCGCCGCCGCGGAGATCGAACTGGAGCGGGAGCGCGCGGCGAACACCCAGAAGCTGGCCGCCATCGCGGAGCGCCTCGACCGGCTCGACGGACGGCTGTCGCGTCCCGACAAGGGGTTCGAAGACGTCGCCGGGCGCCTGGACGGGCTCGCGGCGGAGATCGCGGGCACGGACGGCACGCTGCGGGGACTTCGCGACGCCGTGGCCCGGCTCCGGAAGGACGCCTCGCGCGACGCGGCGATGCTCGATCGCGCGATCCTCCGGCCCTCGGTCCAGGTCGTCGGGCGCGGCGGAGTCGGCGGCGGCACCGTCATCCGCTCCGAGGCCGAGGGCCCCGGCGCGTACGGCACGTACATCGTCACCGCCTTCCACGTCCTCCAGAAAGTCGTCGAGCCCGAGCGCCGCCCGGTCCAGGTGAAGCTCTACGGCGAGGGGGGCGAGTCGGAAACCGTCGACAGCGACCTCCTGATCCACGACGAGCGGCGGGACCTGGCGCTGCTCAAGCTGAGATCGACGAAGCACTACCCCATCGCCGCGCGCCTCGCCGCGCGGGAACGCGTCCGCGAGACTTCCGTCTTCACGCCCATCTACGCGGTCGGCTGCCCGCTCGGCCACGATCCGCTCCCGTCGTTCGGCGAGATCACGACCCTCCGCAAGGAAGTGAACGGGGAGCGCTTCTGGATGATGAGCGCGCCGACCATCTTCGGGAACTCCGGCGGCGGCGTCTTCCACCGGGAGACGCTCGAGATGATCGGCGTCTCCGCGATGATCTGCACGTTCGACAATCCGGTCTCGACGCCGGTGCCGCACCTCGGCATCCTCGTCCCGCTCGACAGCGTCTACGACTGGCTGCGCGAGAACAAGTTCGCCTTCCTCTACGATCCCGCGTCCGCGCGACCCGCGTTGTTCGCGGATCCGGGAACGTCGCCACCCGTGCCGGCCTCCACCGCGCCCGCAAAGAATTGACCTCACTTCCGAAATTGAGTTGAATCCCTCCTCGATTCCGGGTGTTTCTAGTGAATGTAGACCGGGAAGGACAGGCGATACTCTTGCCGCGTAACAATAAGGAGTAGTCCACCATGAGTACCCAAACGACGAATCGCCGGCTGATGTTTCCGGCCCTGGGCCTGATCGCCCTCTGCGCCTTCGTTCACGCCTGCGGCGGCAGCAGCAGCGGCGGCGGCGGCGGGGCGCCTCCCCTTCCGGTGGTCCCCCCTCCGAGCGGGTTCCTGTCGATCGATCAATTCCCCGACAACGGCGCGATCAACGTCGCGAGACAGCCGATCATCCTGATCCGGTTCAACGACTCGGTCAATCCGGCCACCCTGAACGCCACGACCGTATCGCTCACCCAGGGCGTGACGCCGGTGCCTTCAGACCTCACCAACCTGCCCTGCAGCAACCAGGTGGAACTCATCCCCCAGGCCTTCCTTCTCCAGAACACCCAGTACACGGTCAACCTGACCGCGGGCCTCCAGGATGACGACGGCGAGAGCCTGACCGCCACGTCGTTCAGTTTCACCACCACGGGGACGATCGACGTCGACCGCCCCACCTTCACGGTGGCGGGCTTTGCGGGAGTGGCGAACCCGGGCAGCGAGACGAACCAGGTCCTTCTCACGTGGCAGGACGGGACCGACCCCGGCAATCTCGCCAGCACGATTTCCTATCGCGTGTACAGGTCGACCAACGGCTGCTTCGACTACAGCGATCCGATCGCCGAGACCGGGCCGGGGATCCTGCAGGCGATCGTTCCAGCCCCGCTGTCGCGCACGGAATACTCGTTCGTGGTGCGGGCCGTGGATGCGGGGTTCAACTCGAGCCTGAACGTCAACACGGTTGATGTCACGACGTTCACGTCGTTCATCGGGAACGTGATCCCCATCGTCCAGCAGTTCTGCGTGAGCTGCCACAACCCCGTCCCTCCCGGGCAGGCGTGGACGAACACTCCCCAGATCACGATGGACTATACGACGCCCGCCACCGTGTACGCCACGTGGGTCGGCATCGTGCCGTCGTGGCCGGCCGCCGCCAACGCCGGCATGCTCCGAGTGGATCCGGGCGACCCGGGCAACAGCTTCCTCTACAACAAAATCAATGCGGCCGTGCCCGTGGCCGGCGTGCAGATGCCGTTCGGACAGGCTCCACTTTCGGCCGCGAACCAGGACGTCATCTTCGACTGGATCACCGAGGGGGCCCTCAACAACTAAC